>DASYQJ010000155.1:0-9087 GCA_036005605.1 Acidimicrobiia bacterium | reverse complement strand
CGCATGGTCTTCCACGAGATCACTCGGAGCGCCATCGAAGAGGCGATCCAGAACTGGCGCGAGCTCGACATGAAGCTCGTCGAGGCACAGGAGGGCCGGCGGGTACTCGACCGCCTCGTCGGCTACGAGATGTCGCCCGTCCTCTGGAAGAAGATGATGCCGCGCCTGTCGGCGGGTCGAGTCCAGAGCGTGGCCACGCGCCTCGTCGTCGAGCGCGAGCGGGCCCGGATGGCCTTCCGGGCCGCCGAGTACTGGGACCTCGAAGGCACGTTCCAACCCGTCGGCGGAGCCGACAAGGGTGATCGCGACACGGCCGCCTTCCCCGCCACGCTGGTCGAGCTCGACGGGAGCAAGGTGGCCAGCGGCCGGGACTTCGACGCCGCCACCGGCCAGGTCGCCGCCGACGCCCGTGGGGGCGATCCCGTCGTCCATCTCGATGAGCCCGACGCCGAAGCTCTCGTCGAGCGGCTCCGCGACGTCGGGTACGAGGTCGCGTCGGTCGAGTCCAAGGCGTTCACCGAGCGGCCGAAGCCGCCGTTCACGACGTCGACGCTGCAGCAGGAAGCGGGCCGGAAGCTTCGCTTCTCGGCCGGGCGCACCATGCGTGTCGCCCAGGGTCTCTACGAGCGCGGATACGTCACCTACGTCCGCACGGACTCGACGAACCTGTCCGACCAGGCGATCAACGGCGCTCGCGAGCAGATCCGCAGCCTGTACGGCAGCGACTACCTGCCGGACGCGCCGCGTACGTACCAGGGCAAGGTCAAGAACGCGCAGGAGGCGCACGAGGCGATCCGTCCTGCCGGTGAGCACATGCGCAGCCCTGACGACGTGCGCGGCGAGCTCGGCACCGACGAACGTCGTCTCTACCAGCTGGTGTGGATGCGCACGCTCGCGTCCCAGATGACGGACGCGCGTGCACGGCGCGTGTCCGTTCGCTTGTCGGCGACCTCGACCGCGGGCGAGGCCGCGGTGTTCGCCGCGTCGGGCAAGACGTACGAGTTCCTCGGGTTCCGGCGCGCGTACGTCGAGGGCGCAGACGACCCGGCGGCCGAGCGCGAGGACGCAGAGTCACCGATGCCGGCGCTCGCCGAAGGTGACGCCGTCCGCTGCGAGACGCTCGTCGCCGCCGGTCACAACACGCAGCCTCCGGCGCGGTACACCGAAGCGAGTCTGGTGAAGGAGCTCGAGGAGCGCGGCATCGGCCGTCCTTCGACCTACGCGTCGGTGATCCAGACGATCACGCACGAACGAGGTTACGTCTGGAAGAAGGGCAGTGCCCTCGTCCCGTCGTGGACGGCGTTCGCAAAGCTCCAGCTCATGGAGCGCCACTTCCCGCACCTCGTCGACTACGACTTCACCGCCACGATGGAAGAGGAGCTCGACCTCATCGCCGGCGGTGAGGGCGAGTCGGAGCACTGGCTGCGCGACTTCTACTTCGGGAACGGTCAACGCGGCCTGAAGGACCTCGTCGGCGAGGAGCACCTCGCCGAGATCGATCCGCGCGAGGTCAACACGATCGAGATCGGCAAGGACGACGACGGCCGGACAATCAACGTGCGGGTCGGGAAGTTCGGCCCGTACCTCGAACGCGACGACGAGCGCGCCTCGCTCGCCGACGACATCCCGCCCGACGAGCTCAGCGTGGACCTCGCCGGCGAGCTGCTCGCGCGCGCGGCCGAGGGGCCGCAAGTGCTGGGCAAGGACCCGGACACGGGGCTCGAGGTGATCGCCCGCGACGGCCGCTACGGACCGTACGTGCAGCTGGGCGAGCTCATCGACGGCGAGGAGAAGCCGAAGACCGCGTCGCTGCTGTCTTCCATGAGCCTCGACACGATCACGTTCGAGGACGCGCTGAAGCTCCTGCGTCTCCCCCGGGAGGTGGGCGCCGACGCCGACGGCCACAAGATCACGGCCCACAACGGTCGGTACGGGCCCTACCTGAAGAAGGGCAAGGAGAGCCGCAGCCTCGAGACCGAGGACGAGATCTTCACGGTCACCGTGGAGCGGGCGGAGGCCCTGTTCGCCCAGCCCAAGCAGCACCGGCGGCGGACGAAGCCGCCGATCGCCGAGCTGGGCGAGCATCCCGACACCGGCGCGCCCGTGCGTGTGCTCGACGGCCGGTACGGCCCCTACGTGACCGACGGCTCGCTGAACGCGACGATCCCGCGCGGCACGGACCCGAAGTCCGTGAACCTCGAGGAGGCGGTCGAGCTCCTGCGGGAGCGCGAGTCCCGCGGCCCCGCCAAGCGCGCCCGGAAGACGACCAAGAAGAAGTCGGGCGGCACCAAGAAGAAGGCGGGCGGCACGAAGAAGAAGGCCGCCGGCGGCCGCAAGCGCGGCGGCCGCGACGGCAAGCGGGCCAAGAAACCGCCGGCCACCGCGGCCGAGGTCGTGGCCTCGATGGAAGCGCCCGCCGTCGCGCCCGACGACGGAAACGGCCGCAAGGACGCGCCCGTCGCACCTGAACGGGCATAAGCCGCGCCTGTCGGGGTCGGCGGCGCTCCACATAACCTGACCCCCGCGATGGCGGAGAAGCCGGCACCGTTCATCCCCGCCTCACCCGAGGAGACCGGCCTGCCGCCGGCCTTCTGGCGCGTCTTCGGCACCCGCTCGTTCTTCAAGTTGTGGGTGGCCCAGGTTGTCTCCAGCCTGGGCGACTGGATCGGGATCATCGCGATCCTCGCGATCGCGGCCCGAGTGTCGGGTGGGTCGGGCGCCGCCGTCAGCCTCGTGATGGTCGCCCGGGTCGTGCCCGGGTTCTTCCTCGCCACCGTCGGCGGCGTCATCGTCGACCGCTTCGACCGCCGCCGCGTCATGGTCGCGTGCGACTTCGGCCGGGCCGGGCTCCTCGCGCTGCTCCCGTTCGTCGACAGCCTGGTCGGGCTCGTCGTCGTGTCGTTCGCGCTCGAGATCCTCTCGTTGTTGTGGGGTCCGGCGAAGGACGCGTCGATTCCCAACCTCGTCGATACGAAGCAGCTCACCTCGGCGAACTCGCTCGGTCTCTTCGCCGCGTTCGGGACGTTCCCGCTTGCCTCCCTCGCGTTCGCGCTGCTCTCGTACGCCGCGGTGTGGCTGAGCGGCTTCAGCGCGTTCGCCTCGCTCAACGTCGATCGGGAGTTCCTCGCGCTGTGGGTCGACGGCCTGACGTTCCTCGTGTCGGCGTTGATCATCTTCCGGTTGCCAATACCGCGCACGACTCACCGGCAGGGCGAGCGGGTCGACTGGACTGCGACTCTCCGCGACATCTCCGAGGGAATTGGCTTCATCCGTCACGACCGCCTCGTCCGCGCTGTGATCATCGGCATCGGCGTCGGGATCATCGGAGGTGGCGCGATGATCCCACTTGGGCCCGTCTTCGCCGATCAGGTGTTGGGCGGCGGGAGCGCAGCGTTCGGTTTGCTGATGACCGCGCTCGGGTTCGGCGCGGCCATCGGCGTCGTCTCGTTGCTCGCCGTGCAACGACGGTTGTCGCGCGAGACGGTGTTCCAGTTCGCCGTCATGGCCACCGGCGTCGCCCTCATCGCGACGGCGGCGACATCGAGCACGTTGTTGGCCGTGCTGCTGACGGGTGTCGTGGGCGCGTGTGCCGGGACCTCGTACGTGACGGGATTCACCGTCCTCCAGGAGAACGTCGTTGACGAGCTGCGCGGTCGCACCTTCGCCGCGCTCTACACGGTGATCCGGTTGTGCCTGTTGATCTCGCTGACGATCTCGCCACTGTGGGCGGATATGTGGGACGCGGTATCCAGTGCGCTCTTCACCGACCAAGCCATCGAGATCGGCGGCGCGACATACGCGCTTCCTGGCGTGCGGTTCGCGCTGTGGGGCGGCGGACTCATCGCCTTCTTCGCCGGCTTCGTGTCGTGGCGAGCCGTGCAGCGCGCGCGCAAGCGCGAGCGCGTTGGCTCGGGCGTCGCCCCCGAGCCGGGTGCGTAGGTGGCCGCGTTCATCGTCCTCGAGGGAGGCGACGCCAGTGGCAAGAGCACCCAGGCCCGGCAGCTCGCCGATCGGCTCCGGTCCCGGGGCCGTGACGTCGTCGAGACGTTCGAGCCCGGCGCGACGCAGGCGGGAGCGGCCATCCGCGCGCTCCTGTTGGACGGCGACGGCCCCATCGATCCGATGACCGAGGCGCTCCTCCTCGCCGCCGACCGGGCGCAGGAAGTCGCCGATGTCATCCGTCCCGCGCTCGCGCGGGGCGCCGACGTCGTGAGCGACCGGTTCGTGCCCTCCTCGCTGGCGTATCAGGGAGTGGGGCGCGGTCTCGGCGTCGAGGGGGTGGAGACGCTGAACCGCTGGGCGACCGGCGGCCTGGAGCCCGACGTCGTCGTCGTCCTCGACGTCGACGAGGCGGTCGCGGCGTCACGGCGCGCCGGACCCGGGGATCGGCTGGAGCGGGCCGGGGCCGAGTTCCACGCCGCGGTGCGCGACGCGTACCGAACACTCGGTGCGGATCGGGGCTGGGTCGTGCTCGACGGGAACGACGACGCGGAGATCGTGTCGGAGCGCGTCTGGGAGGTCGTGCGCGGGCGGCTCGGCCTCTAGCCGCCCGGCGTCTTCGCCATCTCGGAGACGGCAGCGGGAGGCGCGGCGGCCTCGTGGCGAAGGATCGAGATGAGGCCGGCACCGATGCCGAGCATCAGTAGCACCCCAGCGCCACCGAGCGTTGCGTCGATGTTGAGCCAGTCGGCCACCACGCCCCAGAGCAGCGCGCCGATCGGTGTCGCAACCGAGGTGACGAAGATGTAGAGCGAGAGGACATGGGCGCGGTGGGAGTCGGGGGAGGCGACGTGCACGCTCGTCAACAGCATCGTCCGACCGATAGAGACGGTCAGGCCGAACGCCACCAGTAGGGCGCCGGCGACGAACAGCTCCTCATCGAGGGCGAGGCCGAGCAGGAGCGCCCCCGCAGCGGCGTAGACGACGCCGACGACGACGCGGGTGTCGTGCCGCGCTCGGAGCCACTCGATGACGAGAACCTGCCCGAGCGACCCCACCGCGACGCACGCCACCAGAATCCCGAGGCGGTCGGCGGCGTCGCGGTTCAGGGACTCGGTGACGGCCGGCATCATCTGCACGAGCGGGAGTGCGATCAGCTCGGCGAGCGCAGCCGTCAGGAGCGCCCAACGCAGGATCGCGAGTTGCCGAAAGAACCGAGCTGCGTCACGGAGGCGAGGTCGATGGGCCGGTCGCTGATCGTTCACGCTGACGGCGAGGATCGCAACGACAGCCAGCAGCGGCAGGTAGCAGAACGCGGCAATCAGGAATACGGGCGGGACGCCGATTGCGGCGAGGAGGACGCCGCCCAGCGCCGGACCGCCGATGCGCGAGAGGCTCGCCGTCGCGGAATCGAGGGACACGACGCGCTGGAGGTGGTCGCCCGGCGCGACCCCGTGGAGCAGCATCTGCGATCCCACGAAGATCAAGGCGGAGGCGAGGCCGGCGACGACGCTGAAGATGGTCAGCCACGTCACATCGGCACCGGCGGTGCTCGTCACGCTCGCGAGCGCGAGAGCACCCGCGAATTGCGAGGCGAGGGCGCCGACGAGCATCGCTCGCAGCCCGATGCGCGCCAGCACGTGGCCGGCGATCAGGCTGGACGCGGCGAACGCGAGGCCGAACGAGGCGGCTACGACCGCGACCGTGAAGGCGGAAGCGGTCTGCTCGTAGGCGACGAAACCCATGCTGAGGCCGACCATCGTCGCCCCGGTCCGGGCGAGGAGCGCCGCCGCCAGCATCGGAGCCAATCCCGGGATCTCCCGGAAGGCTCTCGCCCGCTGCTCTCGAGCAGGCAAACAACGGCCTCCCTGCCTCGTATGACCCCAGTCCGACCATCGGTGTATCGGCATCACGAGGGCTGGGCTGGAGCTGAGCCGTAGATTGACGGCCATGTGGGAACGGGTCGTCGGTCAAGAGCGTGCGGTCGGGTTGCTCCAGCGCGCCGCCGAACGGCCCGTGCACGCCTACCTGCTGGTGGGCCCGCGGGGTTCGGGGCTGGAGGACGCCGCCCGCTGCTTCGCGGCCGAGGTCGTCGCACCCGACCACGACCAGCGCGTACAGGACCTCGTGATGCGGGGCATGCATCCCGACGTGGTCGAGTTCGAGCCCGAGGGCAACCAGATCCTCGTCGCCCAGGCCGAGGCGGTCATCCGCGAGGCGCACCGGACGCCGATCGAGGCCGAGCACAAGGTCGTGGCCCTGTTCGAAGCCGACCGGCTGAACGAGCAGGCGTCCAACAAGCTCCTCAAGACCATCGAGGAACCCCCGGCTCGCAGCACGGTCATGCTCGTCACATCCTCGCCCGACGAGCTCCTCGAGACGGTGCGCTCGCGTTGCCAGCGCATCGACCTCGCGCCGCTCCCCGAGGCCGCCCTGCGCGACGCGCTCGTCCGCGAGCGCGCCGACCCCGAAGCAGCCGAGCTCGCCGCGCGGTTGGCAGGCGGCCGGCTCGATCGGGGCCGGGCGATGCTCGGCGACCTCGGCGAGGTGCGACGCGCGTTCGTGACGGTCGTGGCGCAGCTCGACGGGACCGGCGGGTCGGCGATGCGAGGCGTCGATAAGGTGACCGAGGCACTGCAGGTCGCCGTAGCTCACCTCGACGCGCGGCACGCGACCGAGGTCGACGAGCTGAGCGCCGAGCTCGAGCGCGCCGGGTACCCCGAGCGGTCACGGACTGCGCTGCTCAAGCGGCAGGCCGAGCGCCACCGGCGCCAGCACCGGCGCGCCCGGACGGACCTCCTGCTCGAGGGCATCACCGCGCTCGAGTCCGTGTACCGCGATGTGCTCGCCGGTCCGGACGCGCCGCGCCTGAACACGGACCGGCCCGTGCTCGAGCTCACCCCGCGGTCGTGCATGGAAGCCATCGACGCGTGCCGGAAGGCCCGCGAAGCGTTCGAGTTCAATCCGAACGAGAGCCTGTTGCTCGAGCGCCTGTTGCTGTACCTGCCGGCGGCGAGAGCTAGCTGACCCGCTTGGCGCAGCCCCACGCGCCCATACCAACTCGGGCGCGCACACGCTCGGCCACGATGATCTGCTGTTCACGCGTCGCCTGACCGGCGTTGGGAGCGAACTCGTTGCCGCCGAAGCTGGACCAGGTGCTGTTCGCGAAGCCGACACCGCCCGAGAACGACGGTCCTTGCATCGACCAATTGCCTTGCGTCTCGCAGGCGGCGATTCGGTCCCAGATCGAATCGCGGGAGGCCTTTTCCGCCGCTTGTTGCGCGGCGGTGCGCTCGAGGACCGCGACCGAGTACCGCTGTTCGGCCCGGGCCTGCACCGCTTCGCTGGCCGACACGAGAGAGGGCTCGATCGCGACGTGCGCCCGGGGGAGCGCGTGCTGCCGTTGGGGCTCGTCCGACGCCGCGGCCATGCCTCCGAGGGCGCCGATGGTGCCGAGCACGGCGGTCACGGCGACCGCCGCGACAGCACGGGCGGACTGGCGTCGGTGGCGTTGCTGGCGTCGCTCGCGTCGAGTCAAGGGTTCCCCTCCGCCGGGCGGGCGCGGCAGGACTCCGCGCCGTTTGACCGATTTGCGGCGTTGAGGCTACCCGGGCCGTCGTGGGGATTTCCACCCCGCCGTACACTGCCGAGCCGCGCCGGGATAGCTCAGCTGGCAGAGCAGCTCACTCGTAATGAGCAGGTCAGGGGTTCGAGTCCCCTTCCCGGCTCCAGTGTGTGACGCCCGTCGATCCGCAGAGCGCCCAGCTGCCGCGGCGGGCGGGGGCTACGGGAGCAGGCCGCCCCCGCCATTGTCGAGGATGCACGTCCCGAGTAACCCGATCGTGCAGGGCGACCCCGGCGTCGTGATCGGCGGCGGCGAGGTCGTCGGGATCGGTGCAGGTGTGGGTGCGGGAGCTGGTGCGGGCGAGGGAGCTGGCGCTGGTGCCGGCGCGGGAGCCGAAGCGGTTGACGAGGACGATGCAGACGTACCGCTCTGCCCTCCACCACTGCTCCCGACAGGCGCTTGAGAGGGAGCGACCCCGCCGGCAGGCGCGGCCGCCGGTGTCGCTGCCAGATCGGGCGGCGCGCCGGTCACGGATGAGACTGGGAGCGCGTTCACAACAGGTCCCTGCGGCGAGCCGCTTGCGTGACTCCCCACCCGCGCGCCGTCAGCTGCGCGAGCCTCCCGGCCGCTGCCGGGACCGCGTCCGACGTCGCTTGCGACGAGTCCGTGAACGAACACGACTAGCAACACCAACGACGCGAGCGCGCACAGCGAGGCGAGCTTCCTTCTTCTGGACTGAGCCCGAATGCGCCGCGACCGTCGGCTCAGGGCCGACCCGAGCTTGGATCTCGCAACGCTGGATCTCAGGGGCTCCTTGTCTGTCCAGAAGTTCGTCCTCCGATCCCAGAACGAGTCCATCCGAACCTCCCGATGCGGTATCTCCGAGCGACGATCAGTCGAACGACACGCAGAACATCCCGCAGGCCGCATGTACAACGGCCATTGGTCGGTCGCACCCGAGACTCCGAGGCTGCGACGATCCGTCCGCCACGGATCTCAGCCGTCGAAGCGGAAGCCGCAGAAGGTTACGTCGAAGTGTCGGAATTGTGCCAACAGTTCCCGCGGCTTTTGTTACCGCTCAGTAGGCGGCTCGATCAGCCGCAACGCACAGTGAGAGTCAGGGCTCTTCCCTTCCATACGGTCGGCGCATAATCTCTCACTGACTTCCTCGCCGGCTTCGGCCGGCGTCTTTCGCGCTGCGAGCGCGCCGCCTTCCCCGACGGAGGGCTCCCTGTGAGCCCACGACGAGGGAGAGCGTCATGCAGATCAAGTCCTCGGCCCGGCGCGGCGCGGCCGCGGCGGTGCTCGTCGCGGTGGTCGGCGTCCTCGGCGGCTGCCGGTACGGCCGTTTCGGGCCCGGCGTGTGGGACCGACTCGCGCAGTGCGAGAGCAGCGGGAACTGGGCGATCAATTCCGGCAACGGGTTCTACGGAGGGCTCCAATTCCTGCCCGCGACGTGGGACGGATTCGGCGGCGGCGCGTTCGCACCGCGCGCCGATCTTGCCTCCCGCGTGCAGCAGATCATCGTGGCCGAGCGCGTCCTCGCCAAGCAGGGCTGGAACGCGTGGCCCGAGTGCTCGCGC
>DASYQJ010000154.1:0-9944 GCA_036005605.1 Acidimicrobiia bacterium | reverse complement strand
TGCCCAGATTTTCTCGAACAAGGCTTTGCGGTCGTCGGGGCTCGCGCTCTAAGTTGCGCGCTGATCTGGGCCATCGGGGCGGAGTGCCCGAGGCGGAAGGGTGAGGTACCTCATGGAACACGTGAAGACTGATCGCGGGCGGCGGCGGCGGCGGCTCGTCGCTCGGTCCTTGGCTGGCGGCTTGTTGGGCGCGGCGCTGGCGGTGGTCGGGTTCATCGGCACTGCTGGAGCTGACCTGCCGTCGGACCCGCGGGCCGAGTTCGTCGACGGCGCCAACGCGACGACGTGTGCGGATGTCGGGGACAGCTCGCCCAACATCCTCTTCACGAACGGCAACGCGAACAACGCCAACTCCGACGTGAGCGGGACGGTCACCGGCGGAGACACGCTGAATGTGACGGTGCTGAATCCCAACATTCAGATCAACGCGGTCGTCGTCAAGGGTGGCAACGGCTACAACGTGTACCGGGGCAATTTCCCCGACATGATTCCGCCATTCAACAACGGCGGTCAGCTGCCGAGCATCAGCCACTGGTTCGTCTGCTACGGCCCGGCCGAAACGCCTCCGCCCCCGCCGGACGGTGGCGGCGGCGCTGGCGGTGCTGTTCCGGAAGCAGGTGCCGCGGTGGCGGTGACGGCGCAGGCGCGCTTCACCGGCTGACGATCACGCGTTTCAGGTCTTCATCCACCGGGGGAGGACGACGTCCTCCACCCGGTGGAACACAACGCGCACCGGATCGCCGATCTGAATCGTGGCCGGGTCGATCTCGTTGATCGCTCCGTCGGGCCCTCGACAGGGTTGCCGACCAGGTGCGTTGGCGCGCGCCGGCATCCCGAGATCGTCCTCGCCGGCGGTGGACCACGATCCTCAGTCCCGAATACAGTGCGGAATGCATCGGCGAGTCGATTGCCGGTGTAGTAGCAGGGAGTGGGAGCGTCGACCTCCAGCCTTCCATCGGTCACCTTCGGGCAGGAGCGAGCAGAGGTGAGACCGGCCCACGCATTGTGAGAAGGGCTCACCCTTCTCGTTCGAACGTTGGAGGGCAGATGCTGAGAAAGACCGTCGCGAGGCTGACGCTTGTCGCGTTGGCGACCACGGGAGCCGGAATTCTCTACGGCGTTCCGTCGGCTTCGGCGAAGAAATGCAATCCGAACATCAACGGCGAGGTGAACTCGGGTCACGGCGAGCAGGGCAACGACGACAAGTCCTGCCCAACCGAGGCACCGGTGACGCCCGCCGCGGCGCCTACCGCGGCAGCGGCACCCGCCGCGGCACCGGCGGAGGCGCCTACGGCACCTCGGCCCGCTGCGGCGGCAACCGCGGTCACTGCGCAGCCGCGCACGACCGGCTGAGGCGCCCCATCGCCCGCTCGATGTGACGGAGGGCCCGGTGGATCCGGGCCCTCCGGCGCGTCTCAGGCGTGAACCCAACGGGGGAGGACGACGTCCTCCACGCGGTGGAAGACAACGCGCACCGGGTCGCCGATCTGGATCGTGGCCGGGTCGATCTCGTTGATTGCGCCGTCAGGCGTCTCGACGAGGTTGCCGACGAACCGCAGCGTCGGGTCCTCCTCGAGCGCGACGACGATCGCGTTGTAGGGCGCGAGCTCCTGGTACGCGGGCAGGAGCGGCGGGTGCGGCACGATGAACGACCAGATCGTCCCCCGTCCCGACGTCGGGTCCCAGCGGAACTCGAGCGAGAGGCAGCGCGGGCACATCGGTCGTGGCGGCATCCGTCGTAGCCCGCAGCTCTTGCAGGTCTGCACGAGCAGCTCGCCGCGGGCGCAGCCGGCCCAGAACTCGGCCGCGTCGGGATCCTCGGCGTCGGGAAGCAGGAAGTCGGCTTCCACGGCGCCTACTTCCGCAGGAGGAGCGCGCTCGTGGGCACGCCCTCGCCGCTCGTGACCAGGCACGTCTCTGCGCCATCGACCTGGCTGGTCGAGGTGCCGCGCATCTGGCGCACGCCTTCGAGTACCAGGTTGAAGCCGTGCACGTACGCCTCCGACATGCCCCCACCCGACGTGTTGGTCGGCAACCGGCCGTCGGGCCACTCGAGTGCGCCGTCGTCGGTGAACGCGGCACCTTCGCCGCGCTGGCAGAAGCCGTAGCCCTCGAGCGACAGCGGGATGAGCGGGCTGAACGCGTCGTAGATCTGTGCGACGGGCACGTCCTTCGGCCTGAAGTCGGACTGCGCCCAGAGGCGCGCCGCGCACGCGTACGACGGTCCGATCAGCGGGTCGTCGTTGAAGTAGTTCGTCATCACCTGGTGCTGCTGCGGGATGCTCTGCGCGAACGAATGGACGTACGCGGGCGGATGCGGAAGATCTTTGGCCCGGTCGGCTGAGACGATGACCGCGGCGAGCGCGCCGTCCGTCTCCAGGCAGTTGTCGAAGAGACACAGCGGCTCGGAGATCCAGCGCGCGTCCATGTACTGCTCGCGCGTGAGCGGCTTGTCGTGCATCGTCGCCGCCGGGTTGCGGTTTGCGTGCTTGCGGAACGCCACCGCGACGTTGGCGAGGTGCTCGCGGGTCGCGCCGAACTCGTGCATGTACCGGCGCGTGAGCATCGCGATCTCGTCCACCGGGCGGATGACGCCGAAGGGTCGGCTCCATTGCCAGTGGCCGGTGATGCGCCGGCTCACCTGCGCCCACGGCCGGCTGCCCTTGGCGGCACGCTTGCGCGCTCGCCACGCCACGGCGACATTGCACTGGCCGGTCGCGACGGCCATCGCCGCGTGTCCGACGACGCCGCAGCCGGCGCCGCCGCCGTAGCCGACCTCCGAGAAGAACGTGATGTCACCGAGGCCGAGGTTGCGGGCGACGTCGACCTCCCGTCCGTCCTCCATCGAGAACATCGCCAGCCCGTCGACCTCGCCCGGCGCGATGGCGGCGTCGTCGAGCGCAGCCGAGACCGCCTGGCACGCCAGCGACAGCTCCGAGTCCGGCAGTCCTTTGGCGAACGCGG
Source organism: Acidimicrobiia bacterium (assembly GCA_036005605.1). Classification (GTDB taxonomy): domain Bacteria; phylum Actinomycetota; class Acidimicrobiia; order IMCC26256; family JACDBD01; genus JALZAA01. The sequence goes on along the minus strand of DASYQJ010000154.1, from coordinate 6,980 downwards.
TCTGCCCGATCCCGACGATCGCGGTCCGGTCGGTCAGCGGCCCCGCCATGGTGTCACCAGCCCTTGAACTCGGGCGGCCGGCGCTCGACGAAGCTCGCTCGGCCCTCCTGCATGTCTTCCGTGCGGGTGAGGAGCTCCTGGGCGTACGCCTCGTCCCAGAACGACCCGTCGCGGTCGGTGTCGAGCGCGCGGTTCGTGAGCCTCTTCGCGAACGCGATTGCGCGCGTCGGCATCTTGGCGAGACGCCCGGCCCACTCGCCGAGCTCCTTGTCGAGCTCCGCCCGCGGCACGACCTTGTTCGCGAGACCGATGCGCTCGGCCTCGGCCGCCGGCACGTCGTCACCGAAGAAGAACATTTCCTTGGCCTTCTGCGGACCGACAAGACGCGTGAGCAGGTAGGGGCCACCGGCGTCCGGCAGGATGGCGCGCCTGATGAACACCGAGATGAAGCGGGCCTCCTCGGCCATGATCACGAGGTCGCTGGCGAGGGCGAGGTGCATGCCCCCGCCGGCGGCGGTGCCGTTCACACCGGCGATCACCGGCTTCTCGCAGTCGAGGATCGACGTGATCAGCCGCTGGAACCCGCGCTGGATCGTGCGAGCCGCGTCCCCGACGATCATGTCGGGCGCGCCCGCGGGCCGCTCCAACGGTGGGCGCGCCTCGCGCAGGTCGGCGCCGGTGCAGAAGCCCTTCTCCCCGCGGCCGGTGAGGACGACCGCACGCACCGAGGCGTCAATGGACGCGTGCTCGAGCCACTCGATGATCTGGTTGCGCATGGCGACCGTCATCGCGTTGCCGGCGTCGGGTCGGTTCAGCGTGATCCACAGCACGCCGTCCTCCAACCGGCGTCGCACGTCCTCGATCGTCTCGTTCATGTCCGCACCACCAGGGCATCGAGGGCGACCGCACCGCGCGGCCGCACGACCAACGGGTTGATGTCGAGCTCACGCACGTCGCCGGCGAGGTCCATCGCCATGCGCTGCACGTTCATGATGACATCGACGAGCGCTTCGACATCGGCCGGCTTCTGACCCCGCGCCCCGCCGAGCAGTGGGAAGCCCTGGAGCTCCCGCACCATGCGCCCGGCCTCGTCGCGGTTGAACGGCGGGACGCGGAACGTGATGTCCCGCAGCACCTCGACGAAAACGCCGCCGAGGCCGACCATCACGACCGGGCCGAAGAGCGGGTCGTGCGAGACGCCGACCACGGTCTCGACCCCGCCGCTCACCGTCTCGCAGACGAGCACGCCGTCGATGCGCGCCCGCTTCCGCTTCCCGCCGGCGCGCCGTGCCTTGCGCATGAGCTCGTCGTACACCGTGCGGACGTCGCTCGCCGTCCTGACGCCGACCCGCACGAGGCCGAGGTCGCTCTTGTGCGTCAGGTCAGGCGACGACACCTTCATCACAACCGGGTACCCGATCGACTTTGCGGCTTGAACCGCCTGGGTCGCGCTGTCGCACAGGACGTCGCGACTCGACCGCACGCCGTACGCCTTGAGGATTTGCTTCGACGCGCGCTCCGAGAGCGCCTCGCCCGGCGCGCCACCGGCCAGCACGCGGCGCACTTTCGCGGCCGCCGGCGACGGCTCGGTCGGCGCGTCCGCGAACGGCGATCGGTACCGCGCCGCGAAATCCCAGTAGTCGACGTAGGCCCGTACCGCTTTCACGCAGTTCGCGAACGTGCGGAACACGGGTAGGCCGCCGTCGAGCAGACGGAAGTAGAACGTGTCGTCCGTGCCGGGCGGCGCGCCCCAGACCACGAAGATCGGCTTGTCGGTCGTCCTCGCCACGTCGACGAGGTCTCGCGTGAACGGCTCGCTGAAGAGCTCCACCGCGCCCGTGATCGGGACGACGAGCAGGTCGACGTTCGGGTCGGCGACGAGCAGGTCGAGGATGCGGCGGCCGCGCGCGTCGGCCACGGGCGGGCCCCCGCAGTCGACCGGGTTCGAGACGCGCAGGTACTCGGGGATCAGCCCGTCGTGCAGGGCGCGCTGCGTCTCCTCCGTGAGCGACGGGATCCGCAGCCCGGCGGCGGAGATCATGTCGGCCATGTGCGCCCCGGTGCCGCCCGAGATCGCGTAGATGCCGACACCGTCGCCGGCGGCGGGTCGCGTCCGTGCGAAGGCGGCCGCGGTGTCGAGGAGATCGTCGAGCCCGTCGGCGCGGGTGATGCCGAACTGGCGGAACACCGCCGAGGTCACGGCGTCGGATCCGGTGAGGTGGCCCGTGTGCGCCATGGCCATCGATTCGCCTTCGTCGGTGCGCCCGACTTTCACGATCACCATCGGCTTCTTCAGCGTCGCGGCGTGGTCGGCGGCGAGCATGAGCGTGCGGCCGTCCTTGAACCCTTCGATGTACGCGGCGATCACACCGACGTCGGTCTGGTCGGCGAAGTAGCGGGCGAAGTCGGCGAACTCGAGGTCGACCTCGTTGCCGGTCGGCGCCCAGTGGGTGAGCCGAATGCCGATCTCCTGCCCCTGGAACACGGGCCGGCCCTGGTGGCCGCTCTGGGTGATGAGCGCAATCGACGGCCCGGTGAGGTCGGTGCGGAAGTCCTCGAACGCATTGAGGTTCGTGTTGGGGCCGAGCAGATGCACCTCGCCCTCGCGCACGAGGTCGTCGAGTCGGGCTTGGAGCTTGGCCCCGTCCTTGCCGGCCTCGGCGAACCCGGCGGCGAAGATCACCGCGAACGCGGCCTTGCGCTGCAGCACCTCTTCGAACGTGTCGACCGCCTTGCCGGTGAGGATGACAGCGAGGTCGAGATCGCCGGGCACGTCGAACACCGAGGCGTAGCAGCGCTCACCGAGCACCGTGTCGTGGCTCGGGTGCACGGGGTAGAAGGTCGCACCGTGGGCGTCGGCCCAGCCCTTGATCTTGCGGGTCATTGCCGTGTTCGGCTTGCGTGACGCCTCCGAGGCGCCGATGACCGCGACGGTCCGCGGATGCAGGAACCGGTCGAGGTCGACGTCGCGCAGCGCGAGGGCGCGGCCACTCACATCGACGCGTGGAGAAGCAGACAAGCAGGCTCCGATTGCCGGCGGTCATCAAGTATGACGTGAGAGTCAGGTTTCCTGCTACTTCACGACCCGCTGTAGCGTGCCCGCGTCGTGGCCACGCCGCGCACGATCGTCATCGTCGGCGCTTCGCTCGCCGGGCTGCGCGCCGCCGAGACGTTGCGTCGCGAGGGCTTTCACGATCGGGTCGTGCTGGTCGGCGCGGAGTCGCACCTGCCGTACGACCGTCCGCCGCTGTCGAAGGAGCTGCTGGCGGGGGAGTGGGAGCCCGAGCAGGTCGCGCTGCGCAAGCAGCCCTACGACGACCTCGAGCTCGACCTGCGCCTCGGACGGCGCGCGACCGGGCTCGACGTGTCGGGGCGCGCCGTCGAGCTCGATGGCGGCGAGACGCTCCCGTTCGACGGGCTCGTCGTCGCGACCGGCGCACGCCCGCGCACGTTGCCCGATACGCCCCCGCTCGAGGGCATCTTCGTGCTCCGGACCCTCGACGACTGCCTCGCCATTCGCGCTCGCCTCGAGACCAGGCCGCGCGTCGTCGTGATCGGCGCCGGGTTCATCGGCTCGGAGGTGGCGGCGACGTGCCGCGGACGCGGTCTCGACGTCACGGTGTTGGAGATGCTCCCGACGCCGTTGGCCCGGGCGGTGGGTCCGGTCGTCGGCGAAGCCTGCGGGCAGTTGCACCGCAGGCACGGCGTCGACCTGCGCTGCGGCGTGACCGTCGCGGGATTCGAGGGCCGTGAGCGTGTCGAACGGGTGCGGCTCGCGGATGGCAGCGCGATCGACGCCGACCTGGTGGTCGTCGGCGTCGGCGTCGCGCCCGAGACGACCTGGCTCGACGGCAGCGGCCTCGCGCTCGATGACGGCGTCGTGTGCGACGCGACGTGTCGCGCCGCGCCGGGGATCGTCGCGGCCGGGGACGTCGCCCGGTGGCCCAACCCGTTGTTCGACGGGGAGAGCATGCGCGTCGAGCACTGGACGAACGCAACGGAGCAGGGTGTCGCCGCTGCCCGTCGTCTGCTCGTCGACGACGCGAGCGACGCCGAAGAGTTCGCGCCGGTACCGTTCGTGTGGTCGGACCAGTACGACGTGAAGATCCAGGTCGTCGGCTCCATCCGCGGCGACGACGAGGTCGCGGTCGCCGACGGCTCGCTCGACGAGGACCGATTCGTGGCGCTGTTCGGTCGCGGCGGGCGGCTCGTCGGCGCGCTCGGCTTCAGTAGGCCGCGGATCGTGATGCAGTACCGGAGGATGATCGCCGAGCGCGCCTCGTGGGCAGACGCCCTCGCGCACGCCGCCGGCGGATAGCCGTTGGCGCTGTTGCCTCAGGCGCGGCGACGATGGCGCCCGTGCCCCCGCGTGAACGCCTGCTGACGCCGCGCTTTCTCCTCGTCGTCGCGTCCGGCCTCTGCTATTTCATGGCGGTCGGGATGCTGATCCCGGTCGTCCCGCAGTATGTGAAGGGCCCGCTCGGCGGCGGCAACGTGGGCGTCGGCGTGGCGGTCGGCTCGCTCTTCGTCGGCGCAGTCCTCCTCCGACCGTATGCCGGACGCGTCGGCGACCGGTTCGGGCGACGAGTGCTCATCATCGGCGGCGCGCTCATCGTTGCCGTGACCACCGCGTTCTACGGCGCCGTCGACGCGCTTCCCTATCTGGTGCTGATCCGGCTTCTCAGCGGCATCGGGGAAGCGGCGTTCTTCGTCGGCGCCGCAACGATGATCACCGACCTCGCGCCCGAGCACCGGCGGGGCGAGGCAGTCAGCTACTGGTCGGTCGCCGTGTACGGGGGACTTGCGTTCGGTCCCGCCCTCGGGGAGACCGTGCTCGGCGACGACCGGTTCGTGGCGGCATGGGCGGTGTCGGCGTCGCTGGCGCTGCTCGCGGCCGTGCTCGGCACGATCACGGTCGAGACTACCCGGCGGGTCCCCACCGCGCCTCCGGGCAAGCTGCTGCACCGTGCCGCGCTCGCCCCCGGCACAGTCCTCTTCCTCGGGCTCATCGGCCTGGCCGGGTTCACGGCGTTTGTCCCGCTCTACGTGCGCGAGCTCGATCTCGGCGGCGCCGACTGGATCTTCCTTCTCTACGGCGGGCTGATCTTGTGTGTGCGCATCGTCGGCGCACGCCTGCCCGACGCCCTCGGCGGCCGCGTCGCCGCCACGATCGCGCTGTCGTGCGGCGCGGTGGGCCTGACCGTGATGGCGGGATGGCGGAGCATCCCTGGGCTCGTCGTGGGCACGGCTGTCTTCGCGGCGGGCATGTCGCTCCTGTACCCGGCGCTGATGCTGCTCGCGCTCACCGCCGTGCCCGAGCACGAGCGCGGCTCGGTCGTCGGCACCTTCAGCAGCTTCTTCGACCTCTCGCAGGGCTTGGGCGCGTTGATCCTCGGTGGCGTCGCCGCGTTGAGTGGCTACCGGGGAGCGTTCGCCGGCGGGGCCGTCGCCGCCGTCGCCGGCGTCGTGCTGCTCCAGCTCCGGATCGGCCTCACGTCCCGCGGGCGGGCCGGACCGGCGCGCCCGTCCGCCGAGCACGTCCCCGCGTAGGCGCGCGCCGACCTGTGACGTCACTGCTCGTCACGAACGACTTCCCACCCAAGGTGGGCGGCATCCAGTCGTACCTGTATGAGCTCTGGCGACGCCTCCCGCCCGAGGAGACGCACGTGCTCACGACGCCGTACGCGGGCGTGGCGGACTGGGACGCGGCGCAGCGATTCAGCATCGAGCGCGTGCACCAACGGGTGCTGCTGCCGTCGCCGCGCCTCACCCGTCGCGTCGACGCCATGGCGCGCGAGCTGGGAGCCGACGTGATCTTCCTCGATCCGGTGCTGCCGCTCGGTCTGGTCGGATGCCGCCTGCACGCTGCGCCGCACGTCCTGATCGCGCACGGCGCCGAGGTCAACGTGCCCGGACGTCTGCCCGGGAGCCGGACGCTCGCCCGGCGCGTCCTGCGTGCGGCTTCGGGTCTGGTCGCGGCGGGGGAGTACCCGGCGCGGATCGCCGCCCGCGTTGCCGGTGCCGCGCTCCCGACTTTGATCGTGCCGCCGGGTGTCGACCCCGACCGGTTCCGTCCTCTGAGTGCAACGGACCGCGAGGCGGCGCGCCACCGGTTCGGCCTAGCGGCCGACCGCCCCCTCGTGTTGGGGCTCAGCCGGCTCGTTCCGCGCAAGGGCTTCGACGTCCTGATCGACGCCGTCGCCGGCCTCGATCCCCGCGTGCAGCTGGCGGTGGGCGGTTCGGGCCGTGACGCCCGGCGCCTCGCGCGCCGCGCCGCCGAGCGCGGGACCACCGATCACTGCACGTTCCTCGGTCGGGTGCCCGAAGCGGATCTCGCCGACCTGTACGGATGCGCGGACGTCTTCGCCATGCTGTGCCGGGAGCGATGGGGCGGCTTGGAGGCGGAGGGCTACGGGATCGTGTTCGTCGAGGCGGCGGCCTGCGGCGTGCCGTCGATCGCGGGGCGCAGCGGCGGCTCGCACGAGGCGGTCGTGGACGGCGAGACCGGGTTCGTCGTCGATCCGCACGACGCCGGCGGCGTGCGTGCCGCGCTGGATCGGCTGCTCGGCGACGACGCGCTTCGGGAACGGCTCGGCGCCGCGGCGCGCAAACGCGCGGCCGAGGAGCTGGCGTACGACCGGCAGGTGGAGCGGCTGCTGCCCGTCACGCGCGGGGAGCTCGGCGCGTTGTCGCCACTTCGCTAGCGGGTCGCCCTCGCAAGCTCCGGCTCCTGCTCCGGCGGTTGGCAAAGCCGCCGCCTCCGCGGAGACGTGCAGGGGCGGCCGGTACGCTCGTCGCCGATGTCGGCGATGTCAGGTGCGGCGGCGCGCGACCCGGGGCGCGGCGAGCGGATCATCGTCGTCTCGTGGGTCGCGAACGCGTTGTTCGCCGCCACAGCCATTCCTGCCGCGCTCGGTGTGAGCGCGTTCGACGTCGCCGCGATCGCGGTGGCGCTCGGGCTGTTCGCGATCTCGCTCGGC
>DASYQJ010000153.1:0-7402 GCA_036005605.1 Acidimicrobiia bacterium | reverse complement strand
TAGTCACGGTCGACGCCGATGCCGCCGTGCAGGTGCTGAGCGGCGTGGACGACCCGCTGGCCGCCGTCGGCGGCCCAGAACTTCGCCACCGCCACCTCGGCCGCCGCGGGAAGGCCCTCTTCGAGCCGCCATCCCGCCTGTAGCGCCGTGAGGCGGATGGCTTCCGTGTCGATGTAGGCGTCGGCGGCGCGCTGCCCGACGGCCTGGAACGTCGCGATGGGCCGGTCGAACTGTTCGCGCGTCTTCGTGTACTCGGCAGTCATCTTCAGCGCCTGCTCGCACACGCCGGTCGCGATCGAGCACATCGCGGCCGTGGCGCGCTCCACGATCCACTCGACGATCGTGGCACCTGATCCGGGATCACCGAGCACATCACTCCCGGCAACGTGCACGCCGTCGAGCTCGAGGCGAGCCTCGGGGATGCCGGACGTCGTGTCCTGGCGCTCGCGGGTGACGCCGTTCGCGCTCGGGTCCACGATCAGCACGACGATGGCGCCGTCGTCGCCGGCCGCCGCCGGGACCAGCACCCGGTCGGCGACGAGCCCGGCGGGGACACACGTCTTCACGCCGTCGACGCGCCAGCCGTCGCCGTCGGGGCGAGCGGTCGTCGTCGGGTGGAGCGCGTCGGTCCCGGTCTCGACCAGCGCCGCGGTGAGCACCGTGTCACCGGCGACGACGCCCGGCAGGCACTGCTGCTTCTGGGCGTCGGTGCCGAACTGCGCGATGGGAAGCGCGCCCAGCACGACGGTCGGCAGCACCGGAACCGGCGCGACGGTGCGGCCGATCTCCTCGAAGAGCCGGCACAGGGCCACGAACCCGAGCCCGCTCCCGCCTGCGTCCTCCGGCAACGCGATCCCGAGCAGCCCCGCCTTCGCCAGCTCCGCCCACGTGTCACGGTCGAATCCCTCGCCGCCCGCCTCGAGCTCCTTGAGCCGCTCGTGCGTGATGCGATCGGAGAGGATCTGGCGGGCGAGGTCGCGCGTCGCCTCCTGCTCCTCGCTCAATGAGAAGTCCATCTGCTCCCCGCTAGCGCTTCGCCATCGGCATGCCGAGGCCGAACACCGCGATCAGGTCGCGCTGCACCTCGTTCACGCCGCCGCCGAACGTCAGGATGATCAAGCTGCGGTAGTACCGCTCGAGTCGTGACTTGAGCACGGAGTCCGGCGCGTCCTGCTTCAGATAGCCGGGCTGGCCGATCACCTCGAACATCAGGCGGAACGCCTCGAGGTAGAACTCGGTGCCGAACACCTTGATCGTCGACGCGTCGGCGACGTCGAGGCGCTTCTCGGTCGCGTCCCACGCCACCTTCCAGTTGGCGAGGCGCAAGAACTCGAGCCGGGCGTGGATGCGGGCCAGGTGTACCTGCACCCACTCCTGGTCGATGACGCGCCGGCCGTCGGCGAGCTTCGTCTCCTGCGCCCACCGGCGCGTATCGGTGAGCGCGCGCTCGATGATCCCGGACGAGCAGAGCGTGACGCGCTCTCGGTTCAGCTGGTTCGTGATCAGCCCCCACCCGTTGTTCTCGCCGCCGACGAGCGCCGACGCCGGGACACGCACGTCGTCGTAGAAGACCTGGTTGATGTCGTGGTCGCTCATGAGGTCCATCGGCATGAGCTTGATGCCGGGCGTGTCCATCGGGACGATGAACATCGAGATGCCCTTGTGCTTCTTCGCCTCCGGGTCGGTGCGGACGGCGAGCCAGCAGTAGTCGGCGCCGCCGGCGAGGCTCGTGAACATCTTCTGGCCGTTGATGATGTACTCGTCGCCGTCGCGCACGGCCTTCGTGGTGAGCGCGGCGAGGTCGGTACCGGCACCCGGCTCCGTGTAGCCGATGCAGAAGTGGACCTCGCCCTTCAGGATCCGGGGCAGGAACTCGGCCTTCTGCTCGTCGGTCCCGAAGTCCATGATCGTCGGTCCGACGGTGTTGATCGTGAGCATCGGGACGGGCGCGCCGGCGCGCATCGACTCGTCGAAGAAAATGAACTGCTCGATGGCCGAGCGCCCCTGGCCGCCGTACTCCTTGGGCCAACCGATGCCGAGCCAGCCGTCCTCACCCATCTGCCGGACGACCTGCCGGTTCACCGGTCCGATGCCGTGCCCGCGGGCCAGACCCTCTTCGACCTCTGGTGTCAGCAGCTTGTCGTAGTAGGCGCGGAGCTCACGCCGCAGCTGCTCCTGCTCCTCGCTGTAGCCGATGTACATCAGTCCTCCAACCTACAGGCCCAGCGGCTCGAGAACGCCCGTGCGCATTCCGGCGGTGAAGCCGCCGTCGACGACGAGCGCGTGCCCGGTGACGAACGATGCGTCCTCGGACGCAAGGAACGCGGCAGCCGACGCGATCTCCTCGGGACGGCCGAATCGGCCGAGCATGTGCGCCTCCCGGTACTGCTCGCGTACCTGCTGCATGCCTTCGAGCGACATGACCGACTCGAACATCGGGGTCTCGATGAAGCCGGGGCAGATGCAGTTGGCGCGCACGCCGACGCGGCCGTAGTCGATGGCGAGGTTCTTGGTGAGGAGGACGACCCCAGCCTTCGACGCGTTGTACGAGCTGCCGCCCTCCGTGCCCTCGACGCCTTCGATGCTGGCGATGTTGACGAGGCTCCCCGACTTCTGCTCGACCATGTGCGTGAGCGCGTGCTTGCACACGAGGAAGGAGCCGGTGAGGTTCACCCGGATCACGCGCTCCCACTCGGCCGCCTCGAGCAGGTGGATCGGCCCGCCCCCGGCGACACCGGCCGCATTCAGGACCACGTCGAGACGACCGTGGTCGCGCACGACGGCATCGATGGCGTCACGGATCGACGACTCGTCGGCGACGTCGGCCACGCGCACGTCGCCGTCGGGACCGGGTTGCAGGTCGACGCCGACGACCTTCGCGCCGTCGTCGGCGAACCGGCGGGCGCACGCGAGGCCGATCCCCGACGCGGCGCCGGTCACCAATGCGACCTTGCCGTCCAGGCGACCCACGACGGTATGCTCACTGAAACGTGTTCTAGTCGTCAAGGCGGGGGTGCCGGGCCGTATGAAGTTCGCGTTGTTCTACGAGATCCCGGTGGCGAAGCCGTTCACGGACGGCAAGGAGCACGCCGCGTACAAGAACACGCTCGAGCAGGCCGTCCTCGGCGAGCAAGCCGGGTTCCATTCCTTCTGGACCGTCGAGCACCACTTCCTCGAGGAGTACTCGCACTGCTCCAACCCCGAGGTGCTCTACGGCGCGATCGCGGCGAAGACCTCCACGATGCGCCTCGGCTACGGCGTGCGACTGCTGCCCAAGCCGTACAACCACCCGATCCGCAGCGCGGAGTCGGCGGCGGTGCTCGACCTGCTGTCCGACGGCCGCGTCGAGTTCGGGACCGGCCGCTCGTCGACCCGCGCCGAGATCGAAGGGTTCGACATCGACCCGCACGACACGCGCGCCATGTGGTCGGAGGCGCTCGAGCACATCGTGGGCGCGTGGACGAACGAGTACTACCAGGCCGACGGCAAGTACTGGCACATGGGCGGCCCGCGGCGCGTGCAACCCAAGCCGCTGCAGAAGCCGCACCCGCCGCTGTGGGGCGCCACGAGCAGCGCCGACGGTCACCGCGAGATCGGTCGTCACGGCATCGGGCTCTGCTCGTTCACCGTCGGCGTGCCGCCCGAGGACCTCGTCGAGCGCATCGCGATGTACCGCGAGGGGCTCGACGAGTGCGAGAAGCCGGTCGGCAAGGTCATCAACGACCGCGCCGCCACGTTCACCATGGTGCACTGTGCCGACACCAACGAGCAGGCGTTCGCCGACGCCGAAGAATCCTTTCCCTGGTACATCAAGACCGCCGTCCGCCACATCGGCTCGCTCGTCGACTGGATGGAAGGCAAGGACCTCGGCACCTACAGCTACGCCGAGCACATGTCGCAGCTCGACAAGGAAGGCACGCTCGACCACCTCAACTTCGAGTACCTGCGCGAGAGCGGGTCGGCCGTCGTCGGCGACCCGGACCGGTGCGTCGAGCTGGCCGAGCGCTACCAGGCAGCCGGGTGCGACCTGCTGCTGTGCCTCGTGAACCCGTACAAGATCCCGCACGAGAAGGTCATGCGCTCGATCGAGCTCCTCGGCGAGCGCGTCATCCCGCAGTTCGACTAGCAGGGCAACATGAGCGCGAGTGAGCACGACGCGGTCGTGCGTTCGTCGTTCGAGAAGCAGACGGCGATCTTTGGGGGCGATCACTCACCGTTCGCCCGGCGGCCCCACTCGCCGTTGGCGTGGCTGGAGCCGCTCGAGCCGGACATGATCGTGCTCGACGTCGCCTGCGGCGCCGGCCACGTCGCCGAGCAAGTCGCTCCGAACGTCCGCCAGGTCGTCGGCATCGATCTGACGCCCTCGCTGCTCGAGCTCGGCGCCGAGCGACTGCGCGAGGCCGGCATCACGAACGTGCTCCTCCAGGAAGGCAACGCGGCCGAGCTTCCGTTCCTCGACGCGTCGTTCGACTTGGTCGTGTGTCGCGGCGCAATGCACCACTTCCTGCATCCCGAACAACCGATCGCCGAGATGGCACGGGTCTGCCGGGCGGAGGGTCGCGTCGTCGTCAGCGACATGGTGGTGACAAGCGGCGAAGCGCGTGAACGCTTCGACCAGGTGCACCGCTACCTCGACCCGTCTCACGCCGGCGCATTGCTCGAAGTCGAGCTGGCCGAGCTTCTCCGCTCGACCGTCGGCCCGATCTCCTATGGCGAGACGTCGGAGCCGTTCAAGATTCCCGTCGAGCACATCCTGACCGACGCCGCCGATCGCGACGCGGTCTTGTCAGCATTGCGTGCCGAGCTGGCCGGGGGCGATGCGACCGGCTTCGACCCGGTTCTCGATGGCGACAAGATCCTCGTCTCGTTCACGAGCACGACCGTGCACGCAACGCGGAGCGCCACCTAGCTCGCGGCGACACTCTCGATCACGCTCAGGGTGGACGGATTCGGCGTTTCGTGGTGTCGGCCATGAAGGCGGCGTGAGCACTGCGCTCGCTCTCGGTCCCCAGCTTGCTCCCGGCGGCAGCTCCGGGGACGATGCTCACAGTGCTCGACGACGACATGAAGCGGGTCGTGCGAGAGCAGCGGCTGGGTTACGTCGCGACGGTCTGTCCCGACGGAACGCCCAACGTGTCCCCGAAGGGCACGACCGCGGTCTGGGACGACGAGCATCTCGTCTTCCTCGACCTGTACTCCCCCGGGACGGTGGCCAACATCGAGGCCGGCCATCCGGTGGTCGAGGTCAACGTCGTCGACCCGATCCGGCGGAAGGGCTATCGGTTCAAGGGACCGGCCCAGGTGCACCGCGAAGGGTCGCTGTTCGACGACGTCGCGCACCGGTACGAGCGGGAGCGAGGCACCGATCGCGGGCGCATCAATTCCGTCGTGCTCGTCAGGGTCGAGCGGGCCGCGCCCCTCGTGTCCCCCGCCTACGCCGACGGCTCGAGCGAGGCGACGATCGAGCAGCGATCGCTGGACATGTACGGCCTGATGCGGATACCCCGGCTCAACTCACCGTGAAGGGGTGGATCATGCCGAGCTTGAGGTGTGCCGTACCGTTCCGGTCCGGGATGAAGCAGATCAGGAGGTATTCCCCCTTCGGAAGCTTGGCGTCGATCCGTACACGCTCCCTGGGCGACATCGGCGTCGTCCCGGCGATGTCCGCGTAGGGCTGTGGGCCGGGGGCCGGCACGAAGGCGGGCGTGACCCAGTTGACGAGGTCGGCGATCTTCTTGCCTGGCAGGAGCTTGCCGATCAGGGCCTCGTGCACTTCTTTGCCGTTGTTGACGATCTCGACCGCCCCTCGACCGAGCTGCTTCGGAACCCCCTTGAACTGGTACTCGGACAGGACGAGCTTCGGAACCGTCTTCGCCTTCGTCTGGCGCTTCGCGCTCGGAGCCGCGACGGTCAGATCGCGGGCCATGCCCTTCACGACGTGAGGTTGTCCGTCCGCACTCGGGATCAGGCACAGCACTGCGTACTGGCCCTCCTCGAGATCGAGCACAACGCCGGAGTCGTGACCGGGCGCGGCCGAGTTCGGGCCGCCGACGAACGTGCCCTTCGCCTCCGCGGCGTCGAAGCTCTGCGCGAGCGCGCTCAGGTAGTCGCCGGTAGTGACGCCGTTCTTGAGGCGCACGAGCGACGCCTGGTGCGGCTCGTCGGTGGCCGTGTTGTGCAGAACGACGCGGGTGCGGCCGGCCGGAACCGTGGCCGGCGCGTCGAACGAGAAGTCGGCAGCTTGGATCTCGAGTGTCTGGATGGCGCCGGTGTCGTCGGCCTTCGATTCGACGGCGCCGGCGGCACCTCCTCCCATGACGAACGCAACCGCGGACGCAAGTGCAATCGACACAGCAAGAAGACGTGGATGAACCACGGGACCTCCTCGGGTAATTCTGGCGGCGTGCTTTTTAGCTCACGCGCAAGGCGATCGTGAGGAGGGCCGCGGACGCGAGTGGCGCAAGCGTCCGCACGTGGTTCCCCGCCGTCCACGTCCTGACGTAGCGGTGCCATTGGCGCTCGGCGTCGGGATCGTTCGGGTCGAGCGCCGCAAGCGCGTTGTTGCGGGGCACGTGGTACCTGCCCGTCAGCACGATGGCTCCGACGAGATAGACCAGACCGCCGACGAGCAGGTAGACGGCGTACGGCTCGCCCCACTCGACGAACGCGGCGATGACCAGCACGACCGAGGCCAGCGCCGTTCCCAGGAAGGCCAACATGAACCAAGGGCTGATCACCGTGACATTGATCGACTTCATGGCCTCGAGGCCTTGCGCCGCCGGCAGTCGCGCGAGGCCCCTCATCACGAACGTCGAGAACGCGAAGAAGACTCCGGCAACCAGGCCGCACCCAAGCGCCGTGGCGAGGGTCAACACGAACAGGAAGCCTTCGATCATCGCGGGGCGCGCGGCATCCCCAGGCCGGCGAGGGCGATGATCTCTCGCTGCACCTCGTTCACCCCGCCGCCGAACGTTCCCACCGGGGCCTGGCGATACGCAGCTTCGAGCTGACCGTGGAGCGCGGCGCCGGCGGCGTCGCCACGCAGGGACGCGGCTTCGCCGACGACGTCCATCAGCGTCCGCAACGCGCTCACGCGCAGCTCGGTGCCGAAGACCTTCATCGCCGACGCGTCGGCGGGGTTGAGCTCGCCGTCCGCCAGCGCGCTCGCGACCTGCCAGTTGGCGAGCTTGAGCGCGTCGACGTGGGCGTGGACGCGCGCCAGCGCGATCCGGACCCACTCCTGGTCGATCACGCGCCGGCCGTCCTCGAGCTGAGTCTCCTTAGCCCAGTGCAGAACAGCTTGGAGGTGCCGGTCGATCATCCCGGCCGGGGCGAGCGCGACCCGCTCGTGGTTGAGCTGGTTCGTGATCATCTTCCAGCCCTCGTTCTCGTTGCCGACGAG
>DASYQJ010000152.1:0-3767 GCA_036005605.1 Acidimicrobiia bacterium | reverse complement strand
CCGGCCGGGCACTTCTCCCCCGCCCGTGCAGACGCGGCCGGACGACGTCGTCCCGGCCCCGATCCCACTGCGAGCGTCGTGCAGCGCGCCCTCGTCGTTCCACTGATCGCTGCCGACGATGAACGACTCGACTGATCTCGTCGCGCCGTCGGCGTTGCGGCCCGCGATGGCGTAGACCTTGTCGCCTGCCCCCGCCGCCGCCAGGTGCTCCCGCGGCATGCTCAGCTTCGGCCCCGGCGACCATCCGGCACCGGGCGTGAAGATCTCGGTGCTCGAGAGGACCTTGCCACTCTCGTCGACGCCGCCGACGGCGACGAGCTTGCCGCTGGCGGCACCGGTGGCGAGCGCGCCGCGACGCGTCGCTAAGTCGGGCTCGTCGGTCCACGCCTGTTCGCCCGGGCCGAGGCTCCAGACCTCGTTGGTCGGGTTCGACAACCCGCCCGTGTAGCCGCCGACCACGTACAACCGACCGCCCAACTCGGCCAACGACGAGTGGTCGTACTGGTGCGGGAGCGGTGGCCCGACCGACCAGGTCCCGCTGGCCACGTCGAAGAGATCGAGACCGTCGACAGCCTGGTCCGGATTGGGAAAGCCGCCCGCGACCGCGATCTTCCCGTCCCAGAACGCGCCCGCCACCTCGGTGCGGCCCAACGGGATAACCGGCCCCGACGTCGTCGACCGTGCCGGTGCGGATGACGACTTCGAATCGTCGGTCCCGCCACCGTTGCACGCTCCGAGCGCCACGAACGCAAGCGCCATCACCAGAGTCGCCAGCCGACGCGCCGGCATCCCGTCGACAGTACCGGTGGCGATGGTCATGCAACGATCAGCAACCGTTCACGCCGGGGCAAACGCGTGGCCGACGTCCGGAAACCTCGATCCGGCATGATCGATCCGATGGCGGCTCCGGCGGTTCCCCGACACCTGTTCGGGCAGGTACTCGCGCTCATTGGCCTCGACGGCGGCAACGATCGCGCGCTCGCGAACGCCGAGGGAATCCTCGACGGTCTGCACCGGGCTCGCGAACGGGTCGACGCGCTCGAGGTTCGGATCGCACACGTCGCACCCGCCAGGCGGCGCGTGGGCTGGCCCGTCTCCCCCCCGGACGGGCCAGTCACCGCGCATTCTCCGGTCGGCGTCGGCATGGCGAGCGTGGGGCCGGGAGGGGTCGAACCTCCGTCCAACCGATTATGAGTCGGCTGCTCTGACCGCTGAGCTACGGCCCCGCGCGCAATCTACGCGGCGCCGCTGCGTGCGGGCTCAGGGCTCTTCGAGGTAGTCGCGCAGGCGTTGCGAGCGGGTGGGGTGGCGCAGCTTGGCGAGCGTCTTCGACTCGATCTGACGGATGCGCTCCCGGGTGACGCCGAACTCCTTGCCGACCTCCTCGAGCGTGCGCACCTGCCCGTCGTCGAGACCGAACCGGAGCCGTACGACCTGCCGCTCGCGGTCGTTGAGCTCCTCGAGCGCTTCGACGATCGCCTCGGTGAGCAGGGCGCGGGCGGCGGCGGTGGCGGGCGCGATGGCGGCGGGGTCCTCGACGAAGTCGCCGAGGAAACTGTCGTCCTCCTCCCCCACCGGAGTCTCGAGCGACACCGGCTCCTGCGCGATGCGTTGGATCTCACGGACGCGATCGGGGGTCATCTCGACCTTGATCGCGACCTCTTCGACCGTCGGCTCGCGTCCGAGCTCCTGCAGCATCTGACGCTGGATCCGCAGCACCTTGTTCATGGTCTCGACCATGTGGACGGGGATCCGGATCGTGCGAGCCTGATCGGCGATGGCGCGGGTGATCGCCTGACGGATCCACCACGTCGCGTAGGTCGAGAACTTGAAGCCCTTCGTGTAGTCGAACTTCTCGACCGCGCGGATCAGGCCGAGGTTGCCCTCCTGCACGAGGTCGAGCAGCGCCATGCCGCGGCCGACGTACCGCTTGGCGATCGACACGACGAGACGGAGGTTGGCCTCGGTGAGGTGTCGCTTGGCCATCTGACCGTCGACGGCGACGGCCTCGAGGCTGGCGTGCGCCTCGTCGGTGACGTTCGCTTCGAGCTCGAGGCGTTCCGTCGCGTGCAGACCGGCTTCGATGCGCTGCGCGAGCGTCACCTCCTGCTCGGCGGTGAGCAGCGGTACCTTCCCGATCTCCTTGAGGTACATGCGCACGGGATCGAAGCTTCCGATCTCGCCCCGCTCGTGCCGTGCCGCGGGCTCGCCGAGTTTGCCGAGACGTGAGACGGGCTCCTTCGTGGCCGGCGCCTCGCCCGGACGGGTGACGACACCGCTCGACCGGCCTGCCTCCGAGCCACGCGCCCGGTGCGGCGCGCGCGCCTCGGGCTCGGCGCGGCGTTGATCCTCCCGCTCGAGCTCCTCGGCGATCTCGTCCACCACTTGGACGCCCTGCGCGCTGATCCCCGAATAGATCGCAGCGAGCTCGGCGGTCTCCGGCTCGAGTCCCGGGAAGGCGGCGAAGATCTCACCCGTGGTGACGAAACCGCGCTCCTTGACCAGGGCGAGCAGGCCTTCGACCCCGCCCGCCGGCGCGGTGCCGTCAGGCGTACCGGACGCGGACTCGGGCGTACTCGTCGTCGCCTTCGGCGTCGCCTCGGATTCGTTCACAACCTCTACTCCGCCCCTTTGACGTTGTCGTCACGGGCGACTGCCCACCCTACCAACTGCTCGGCGTCACGACGCGCCCCTTCCCAGTCACCGATCTCGCGATGGTGCGCCATCGCGGACAGGTGCGCCTTGACCGCACTGCCGCGCTCGTCGCCGTCGCGCAACATCGTGACAAGGAGGCGCTGCGCGGCAGGCTCGACGGTGTTCGTCATCAGCCGGGCACTCAGCGCGGCGAGCTCGTCGGCATCCTCGACTTCTGGGGGCTCTTCGTTCGCGAGCCGCTGGAGTAGCGCTCGCGTCGAGTCGTCGCTCGTGTCGAGAGCCTCCTGAAACGTGGCGGACTCGGCCAGCAACTCGAAGAGGGACCGCGCGGCCGGATCGACGAACAGGGACGCGTCGAGCCAGTCGGCCACCAGCTCCGGACGGTGAATGGCCCACCGCAGGACGTCGAGCTCGCGCCGGTCGACGTGCGTGGGGGGCGGAGGCGGTGTGTCCACGTCAGCATCGCGGCGGGAATCGCGGGCCGGCCGGCGCCGAGGCCCGGCCCGCACCGCGGCGCGCAGCTGGTCGGCATCGATCTCGAGCATGCCGGCAAGCTTCATGACGTACTGGTCACGGACGAGCTCGCTGGGATGCGCGGCGATGATCGCGGCCGCATCCTCGGCGGTGCGGGC
Organism: Acidimicrobiia bacterium; assembly: GCA_036005605.1. Lineage (GTDB taxonomy): Bacteria > Actinomycetota > Acidimicrobiia > IMCC26256 > JACDBD01 > JALZAA01. The sequence goes on along the minus strand of DASYQJ010000152.1, from coordinate 480 downwards.
CTTGCTCTCGAGCGTGCGGAGGTCGGCGCCGGCAAGGAGGCGGTCGATCCGGAACTGGAGGAACGGCGCCGCCCGCTCGATCGCTGCCGTGAGCGCGGCCGGGTCGTCCTTCCAGAGGTCGCCGGGGTCGCGCCCGGGCGGCAGGTCGGCCACCTGGACCTGCACCTCGTAGGCCTGCTCCCACTGGTACCAGCGTTCGGCGGCGGCCTGGCCGGCGCTGTCGGCGTCGTACGCGAGGACGACCTTGCGAGCGAGATTCTTGAGGATCTGGAAGTGCTCGTCGGCCAGCGCCGTGCCACACGTCGCTACCGCGTTGGGCGCGCCGGCGAGGGCGAACGCCATCACGTCGGTGTAGCCCTCGCAGATCACGACGTCGCCACGCGCCACGATCTCGCCCTTGGCCCAGTTGAGCCCGTACAGCAAGCGACTCTTCTGGTAGATCGGTGTGTCGGGCGAGTTCTTGTACTTCGGCATCTGCTC
>DASYQJ010000151.1:0-3287 GCA_036005605.1 Acidimicrobiia bacterium | reverse complement strand
CTGTCCGCCGCGTTCGTGCGCGACCGGCTCGTGCGCGTGACGACGATCCCGTCGCCGGCGCGCTTCGTGATCGGCGGCTGGAGCGCGCTCGTGGCACGGCTCGTCGATCGGATCATCGAGCTCGGCGTGCGCATCGAGACCGGCGCCCGTGTCCACACCGTGCCCGACGCGCCCGTCGTGCTTGCTCTTCCCATGGCGACCGCTGCCGATCTCCTCGGAGACGAGACGCTGCGCTGGCCGGGAACGACCACCGCTTTGCTCGATGTCGGCATCACGGCGCGCCGAAGCGACCCGTACGTCGTATGGGATCTCGACGACGCAGGCTGGGTCGAGACATTCACCTATGCCGACCCTTCGCTGGCGCCGAAAGGTGAGCACCTTGTCCAGGCCCAGACGGGGATGCGGCCCGGCGAGTCGCTCGACAGCGGCGTTCGGCGGCTCGAGGCGATCCTCGACGCCGGTTACCCGGCGTGGCGTGAACGCGAGACGTGGCGGCGGCGGGCACGCATCCAGGACAACAGCGGCGCGCTCGACCCGCCCGGGACGACGTGGCGCGACCGCCCGGCGGTCGATCGGGGCGACGGCGTGTACGTCGTGGGCGACATGATGGCCGCGCCCGGCCTGCTGAGTGAGGTGACTCACGCGGCGGCGCTCAGCGCGGTCGACGCGATCGTCGGCGCCGGCTGCCGCGCGGAACGCCGAAGCGTCGCCATGTAGCTACACACACGACGAGGCCCGGCCGCCAGGGCCGGGCCTTCGGCCTTCCCGGGACCTGCAGTGGTCTCTAGACCGCCAGCAGGTCGCGGGCGCCGGTGTCGGCGGACGGGTGACGAAGCTTCGACATCGCCCGGGCCTCGATCTGGCGGATGCGCTCCCGGGTGAGGTTGAAGTACTCGCCGACTTCCTCGAGCGTGCGCGGCTCGCCACGGTCGAGACCGAAGCGCAACGCCAGGATCTGGCGCTCGCGCTCGTCGAGTGGCGCGAGCAGCTTCTCGATCTCGGCCGGCAGCAACGCGGTGGCCGCGACCTCGAACGGCGACTCGGCCGAGCGGTCCTCGACGATGTCGCCAAGCTCGGCGTCGCCGTCCTCGCGCAGTGGCTCCGACAGCGAGAGCGGCTCGGCCGCGAAGCGCAGCGCCTCGGTGACCTTGTCCTCGGGCATCTCGACCTCGAGGGACAGCTCGGCGAGCGTCGCCGGACGCCCGAGCTTCAGCTCGAGGCGCGACCGCGCCTTCTGGAGGCGGGCGAGCGTGTCGCCGGCGTGCACGGGGAGCCGGATGGTGCGTCCCGTGTTGGCGATGCCGCGGGTGATCGCCTGGCGGATCCACCACGTGGCGTACGTCGAGAACTTGAACCCCTTGCGCCAGTCGAACTTCTCGACCGCGTGCATGAGGCCGAGGTTGCCCTCCTGGATGAGGTCGAGGAGCGGCAGGCCCGAGGCCTGGTACTTCTTCGCGATCGAGACAACAAGGCGCAGGTTGGACTGCACGAACGTGCGCTGGGCGTCGTCTCCCTCCCGGGCGGTACGGCGCAACTCGCGCTTCTTGCCCGCGGTGAGGTCCTTGCCCGCAGTCAGGAGGTCGCCGCGCGCGGCGTTGCCCCCTTCGATCTGCTGGGCGAGCCGGACCTCGTCGTCCTTCGTGAGCAGCGGGTACTGCCCGATGTCGGTCAGGTAGAGCCGGACGAGGTCTTCCTCGTCCCGCTCAACTCGCTCTTTCGCCACAAATGCCTTTCTTGCTGTGGGGACGATCCGCTCAGCGAACTGAGAACGGGGTGCACAAGCCAGGAGTTCCCAGGTTGGGTGGGGGGAAGTACCGGGTCGGTGCCTTGTCCCCAAGTACGATACCGACTCCGTCAAGGCAAGATTTCCACACGCCGGGGCGCCTGCTCGCACCGGGCCGCAAGGGGGCGAGAAGGGGTCGTGGCCGATCTGGAGCTCGCCGTGGTCATCGGGAGCTTCGAGGCCCGGACCGGCCGGCAAGGCGATCTCGCCGCCGTCCTGGCGAAGTACGTCGTGCTCACCCGCCGCCGGCCGCACTGTCGCAACGTCGACCTGGTGGCGTCCGGCTCCCGCCCTGGTCGGATGGTGGTGATCGAGAAGTGGGAGAGCGCCGACGACGCCCGCGCCCACCTCGACGCCGCCGAGACCGTGGAGATGGCCACAGCGGCGCGTGACGTGCTCGCGGGCCCGCCCGACCTCGACCTGTTCGAGGCGATCAGCGCGCAGGACCTCGAATGATCGACGACTAGCTCGGCGCGCGCAGGCTTTCTTTACGGATCGACGACTTCTGCTTCGGCTCGGGGCGAGGGTCGGCGGCCTTGCACTCGGCGCACAGCGTCTGCAGCTCCGCCCACGTGAAGTTCTCGCCGCTCCACAGGCGCTCGAACGCGTCGTCGGCGACATCGGTGAAGCCGTTGTACAAACGGAACACGTACTGGCGGCGTACCTTGCGCGTAACCTCGCCGAGCCGGGCCGCCCGCCCTTCAGCCGAGGCCTCCCACGCGGCCCGCTGCGCATCGGTGAGCTCTTCGTCGACGGGCGCGTCGGCAAAGCCCTCGAGTCTGTCGCGCGCGCGGAACAGTTGCATGGCCAGATCCGTGCGCGCCAGCTGCTCGTTGAACGTGGCGCGGTGACGACCATCTTCGAAGTTCGCGCCCGAGAACCACAGCTCGGCGCGGCCGTCGGTGACGTCCGCCGTGCTCCCGGTGAGCGGCAACGGCAACTCTTCGTCGATCTCGATGTGGATCGGCACGTCGTCGGGAAGGCCGACCTTGGTCGCGAGCTCTTCGCCGAGCCCGGCGATCACGCCGGCGTCGTACTGGACGAGCGTGAACTGCTCGGGCGTGACTTCGACGCGCGCCACCGCTAGGAAGCGCGCTGCTCGGCGGTAGCCGCGGCTTCTGCCTCCGCCTGGGCCTCGACCGTCACCTCGGACAGCTCGTCGATTTCGTCGTTGCTGAAGCCGGCCATCTCGCGGAACTTGCGAGCCAGCTGGATCGGGTTCTCGTCGGTCTCGCCGCGGAACCCACCCAGGCTGAACAGCTTGTCCACCGTGCGCTGGAACTCGAGCGCCTTTTCCCGCCGCTCCGGGTCGTTCTCGGTCAGCCGGCGCAGCCAGTCCGAGCCCATCTTCACGTGCGTGACCTCGTCGGCGAGCATCCAGTCCTCGCACGCCGCCAGCACCGGGTCGCCGGAGTGCTCACCGAAGAGCTTCATCGTGTTGAACACGTCGATGGCGAGACCTTCGAGCGCGCGGTTGACGCCCGTGAGCCGCAACAGCGCGTCC
>DASYQJ010000150.1:0-2119 GCA_036005605.1 Acidimicrobiia bacterium | reverse complement strand
ACGCTCGACACCGAGCCTCGGATGCTCGCGGTCGCGAGCAGCCACCCGCTTGCCGGACGCGAGAGCGTCTTCATCGAGGATCTCGGGGACTACAAGGTCGTGGCCCCGAGCATCCTGCCCGACGATCACCAAGAGGATTGGGTCCCGTTCCGTACGCCGAGGGGTCGGCCCATCGAGCGTCTCGCCGAGCGACCGAGCTCTTTCGACGAGATCGCGCTGCTCGTGGCGCGGGGCCGAGCCGTGCATCCGGGGGTTCCGTCGACGCAGGCCCATCTGGCGCCGCCCAACGTCACGCTCGTTCCCATCGGCGACCTTCCGCCCATTCGCGTGGTGTTGCTGGCAAAGCGTGACGAGTGGAACCCGCGGCTGCGCGAATTCGTCCGTATCGCGCGTGAGGTCGTGGCGGATCGAGCCGCCTGACGCCGCAAAGGCGCGGACAGCTAGCGCCGCCGGGCAAACCGGGACACGGCGATCGTGCTGAACACGAGGAAGATCCCGGCGCACCACACCAGGCTGAGCCCCACCCAGTAAGCGGTGCTGTGGCCGAGCCCGACCGAGTCGGCGCCGCCCAGCATGAGGCTGCGCAGTGCGTTGCTGAAGATCGTGAACGGCTGGTTGTTGGCGATGGGCTGCATCCAACCCGGCAGCGAGTCGGCAGGCACGTAGGCGGCGGAGATGAACGCGAGGGGGACGATGAGCAGCGTGCAGGTTCCGGTGGCCGCCTGCGCGCTCTTCGAGGTCAAGCCGATGGCGATGAACACCCACATGAAGCAGTAGGCAAAGACCACCAGCAGTGCCACCGCGAGCACCACTTCGGCGACGTCGGCGTTCAGCCGGAAGCCCACGATGAAGGCCAGCACCGTAGTGACGAAGAGCCCCCACATCGTCAGCGCGGTGTCGGCGATCGAACGCCCGAACATCACCGACGCCCCGCGGGATCGGCAGCGAACGGAGACGGTCGTGCAGGCCAGTGGCCGCGTCCTCGGCGACACCAGTCGCCGCCGGCATTCCCAACCACAGGATGCCGGTGGCGAGGAAGCCGGGCACGAGAAAGTCGACGTAGTCGAGCCCTCCACCCGGGTTGATGGCGCCGCCGAAGATGTAGCGGAACATGAACAGGAACAGTGCGCCCTGAATCGTTCCCAGCATGAGCAGCTGGGGCGTGCGGAAGAACTGGAGGATGGTCCGCTTCGCGCTCTGGAGCGAGGCGGTCACGAAGCCGGCGCCGGTGGTGCGGTCCACAGCCGGGGCGGCGGCGACGTCCTTGCTGGGTGTGGTGACAGTCGTCATGACAGCTCCAAGGGGTCAGGCGGCGTCCGCCGACTCGTTCTGGGGGTCGGTATCGGGATCTGTGGGCTCGAGCGGCCGACCGGTGACGGCGAGGAACACCTCGTCGAGGCTGGGACGGCGCAGCCCGACGTCGTCGACCTCGATCCCGCGGTCGTCGAGCGTCCGGACGATGTCGCGCAGTTGGTCGGCGCCGCCCTCGACGCGGGCCGACACGCGTTGGGTGTCCATATCGGTGTGCGGCTCATCGCAGCCGATCCTCCCGAGCGCCTCTTCGACGGCCGGCAGGTCGCCGGCGGACCGTGGACGCACCTCGATCACGTTGGTCCCAGCGCGGTCCTTGAGCTCGTCCGGTGTCCCGGCCGCGATCACGCGCCCGTGGTCGATGATCACAACGTGGCGTGCGAGCTGGTCGGCTTCCTCGAGGTACTGGGTGGTGAGCAGCACGTCGGTGCCGTCGGCGACCAGGCCGCGAATGGCGTCCCACAAGTCGATGCGGCCGCGCGGGTCGAGCCCGGTGGTGGGCTCGTCGAGCAGGAGCAGCTGGGGCCGACCGACCAGGCTCGCACCGAGGTCGAGGCGGCGACGCATGCCGCCCGAGTAGTTGCGGACGAGCCGGTCGCCGGCGTCGGCGAGGCCGAGCCGCTCCAGGACATCCCGGGCGGCGGTGCGCGCATCACGCCGGCCGAGTCCGAACAGCCGAGCGACCAGCCGCAGGTTCTCCGTGCCGGTCATGGCCGGCTCGACCGACGCGAACTGTCCGGCGAGGCCGATGATCTGGCGGACCCGTTTGGGCTGGGCGCAGACGTCGACGCCGGCGACACGGATCTCA
>DASYQJ010000149.1:0-2520 GCA_036005605.1 Acidimicrobiia bacterium | reverse complement strand
AGTACCAGGTGCTCCGGCATGCCGGCACCGAGCCCGCGTTCACGGGCGAGTACTGGGACTGTCACGACGACGGCGTGTACCGCTGTGCGGCGTGTGGCGCCGAGCTGTTCACCTCCGACACCAAGTTCGAATCGGGCACGGGCTGGCCGAGCTTCTCGGAGCCGGCGGTCGCCGACGCGGTCGAACTGCGCCGTGACAACAGCCACGGCATGGTGCGCACCGAGGTCGTCTGCCGCCGCTGCGGTGGCCACCTCGGTCACGTGTTCGACGACGGACCGGGCCCGACCGGCCAGCGCTACTGCATCAACTCGCTGTCGCTCGACCTCGATCGAGGCGCCGCGTCGTGACGCAGGCGGCCGGTTCGCCCGCTGCCCCCCAGCTCGTCGAGTTCGGCACGCCGCGCGGGCGGTGGGTGATCCTCGCCGCCATCCTCGGCTCGGGCATCGCGTTCCTCGACTCGACGGTGGTCAACGTGGCGCTCCCCCACATCGGCGACGACCTGGGCGGCGGGCTGTCGGGTCTGCAGTGGACGCTCGACGGGTACCTGCTGACGCTGAGCGCGCTGCTCCTGTTGGGCGGTGCGCTCGGCGACGAGTACGGCCGCCGCCGCATGTTCGTCATCGGACTCGTCTGGTTCACGGCCGCGTCCGTGCTGTGCGGTCTTGCGCCGAGCATCGGCGCGCTGATCGCGGCGCGGGCGCTGCAGGGCGCGGGCGGAGCACTGCTCGTGCCGGGGAGCCTCGCGCTCATCACGGCCAGCTTTCGTTCCGAGGACCACGGCTCCGCCATCGGCGCGTGGTCGGGACTCACGGGCGTCGCCACCTCGATCGGTCCGTTCCTCGGCGGCTGGCTCGTCGACGCCGTCTCCTGGCGTCTCGTGTTCCTCATCAACGTCCCGCTCGCCGCGCTGGCGCTCTGGGTCACGTTGCGCCACGTGCCCGAGAGCCATGACCCCCAGGCGGGCAAGCGGCCGGACTTCGCCGGGGCGATCGCCGCGACGCTCGGCCTCACCGGCGTCGTGTTCGCGCTGATCCAAGGTCCGGCCCACGGCTGGTCGCCGTTCGTGGTCCTCGCCGGCCTCGTCGGCTTGGCCGCGCTCGTCGCGTTCCCGTTCATCGAGATGCGCGTGACCTCGCCGCTCGTCCCGCTCGACATCTTCAAGTCGCGGCAGTTCAGCGGGGCCAACGCCACGACCTTCGTCGTGTACGCCGCACTGGGCGTGGCGCTCTTCCTCGTCGTCGTCGAGCTGCAGACCGTGCTCGGGTACTCCGCCCTCGAGGCGGGCACCGCGACGCTGCCGATCACGGTGCTCATGCTGGTGCTCTCGCCGCGGGCCGGACGGTTGTCGCAGCGCATCGGCCCGCGCATCCCGATGACGATCGGGCCCCTCATCGTGGCGGCGGGGCTGGTCCTCCTCGCCGGCATCGGGCCGAGCACGACGTACTTCACCGGGATCCTGCCCGGCCTCGTCGTCTTCGGGCTCGGGCTGTCGCTCACCGTCGCGCCGCTCACGGCCGCCGTCATGGGCTCGGTCGAGGAAAACCACGTCGGCGTGGGCTCGGGGGTGAACAACGCCGTGGCCAGGGTCGCCGGCCTACTGGCGGTCGCGGTCCTCCCCGCGCTCGCCGGTCTCGAGACGGCATCGGCGGGGGTCCAGTTCAGCGATGGCGTGAGCCGTGCCCTCTACATCTCGGCCGCGCTCGCCGTGCTGGGGGCGCTCAACTCGTGGATCACGATCAGGAAGGCGGCGCGCGTCTCGACGCCGCCGCAGTCGCTCTCGGTCTCGTGCCAGGATCCGTGCGTGCGCGAGCGACAGGGGGAGGTAGACGAGGCCGCCTGACCGGCGCATGCTGGCGGAAGGATGACCTTCCGTCAGCTCGGTGCTGTCGGCGTGGTGCTGGTGATGGCGCTCGCCGCCCCCGGGGCTGCGGCCGCCGGGACCGGTCCCTCGCCGCGACCGGAGGCGTATCGCGACCAGCCGCCGCTCGCGTACGTGTCGGAGGGGCGGGTGCTCGTCCTCGACGGCCAGGGCAACCCGCCGGTTCGCGTGCGTGGGGTCACTGACGCGTGTTGCGTCAGCTTCTCGCCCGACGGCTACTACGTCGCCTTCGAGCGGCGCGGTGACCTCTGGGTGGTCGAGCACGACGGCAGCGAGCTGCACCGCGTCGCGCGCTCGGTCACGCGCTGGGAGTGGGCGCCCGACGGTCAGGCCCTTGCGATCGTCCGCAAGGCGTCCTCCGACGGGGCCGGCGGCACCGGCATCGAGTTCGTCGGTGCCGAGGACCCCCGCATCCGGGAGACTCAGTTGCCCGAGCACCGCGTCCTCGACATGGCGTGGGCCGGGCTCGGCCGCCGCATCGCCGTCTCCGCGCTCCCGGCGGGCGACACGAACGACGCCAACTCGCCGGCTCAGCTATACATGCTCGAGGTCCCCGGCCCCTACGGCGAGGACTGTCCCGCCCTGTGCCCCGAGGCCCCGCTGTCCGTCCCCGTCGATCATCCCGAGGCGACATCCGGGCC
>DASYQJ010000148.1:0-5776 GCA_036005605.1 Acidimicrobiia bacterium | reverse complement strand
CGCCGCGCCCGGGTAATAGCCCGCCCTGCTGGTCGACTCGATCTTGGCCGCCACCACATCGAGGTCCAGACCGGCGGCCTCGCGCTCGGTGAGTCCGACGCGTGCGACCTCGTAGACGCAGATCTTCGAGACCGCGGTGCCGACCACGCCGGGGAATCGCACGTCGCCGCCGGTGGCGTTGATCCCCACGACGCGCCCCTGCTTGTTGGCATGGGTGCCGAGCGCGACCACGACGGGCATGCCGGTGATCCGGTCAACTGACTCGACGCAGTCCCCCGCCGCCCACACGCCGCCGATGCTCGTCTCCATGCGAGCGTCTGTGACGATGCCGCCCTTGTTGCCGATGGCGATGCCGCCCTCCCGCGCGAGCGCGACGTTCGGTCGAACGCCAAGGCCCAGGATGACGATGTCGGCGGGGAACGATCGGTTGGCCGTGCGCACGGCACGGACCGATCCGTTGTCGACCTCGAACCCGTCGACCGCCTCGCCCAGGTGGAGCGTCACGCCGACAGCTCGGAGCGCGTCGGCGACGAGGTCCCCCATGTCGAGGTCGAGCGTGGACGCCATCGGCTGCTCGGTGCGGTCGACCAGGGCGACCTCGAGGCCGCGCCGGACGAGCGCCTCCGCCATCTCGAGCCCGACATAGCCGCCCCCGACGACGACCGCCCGTCTCGGCTCGCGCTCGTCGACGGCCTGCCGCACGCGTACGCCGTCGGCCAGGGTCTGCACCCCGAAGATGCCCTCGGCGTCAACGCCAGGAACGTCCGGCCGCGTCGGCACCGAGCCCGCCGCCACCACAAGCTGGTCGAAGGGCTCGTCACGCTCGCCGCCGCCGGCGAGATCGCGCACGCGCACGCGCCGCTTGTTCACGTCGATGGCGACGACCTCGTGGCCGGTACGCACGTCGATGCCGTTCTTGCGGTGTTCGTCGGGCGAACGGGCGACGAGCCCGTCGATGTCAGACAGGAGGTCCCCGACGAAGTACGGGATGCCGCACGCCGAGTACGACGTGTAGGGACCGCGCTCGAAGGCGATGACGTCGAGGTCCTCGGGGTCGCGGCGGCGCCGGGCGCGCGCCGCCGCGGTCATACCGGCAGCGTCGCCGCCGATGACGACGAGCCGCTCGATCACTCCAGATCGAGCCTCACGCCGGCGCCTGCGCCCGCAGGCCGCCGAGCGATTCGATCACGGCTTCGGCCTCGGTCACGAACCTTCGCACGAGCTCGCCCGCCGGGACGAGGGCGTCGATCGCGCCCGTCCCCTGTCCGGCCGGGTAGCACTCGCGGTCGGGATCGACCCCGGCGGCCTCGTCGCCTCCGGTGAGGTGCAGCGTGCCCTCCTCCACTGCCTTGAACAGCTGCTCCGGGAACGGTCGCAAGTCACCGGGGTGGTCGTCGTAGTACTGCGTCGTCTTGTTGCGGACGGCCCGCAGCGTCTTGCCCGTGAACGCGCGGCTGACCACGGTGCCGTCCTCGGCGGTGCGGAGCAGCGCGTCCTTGTAGCCGGGTGTCGAACGGGCTTCGGGCGTGGCGATGAAGCGGGTTCCGATCCACACGCCGTCGGCGCCGAGCGCGAGCGACGCCGCCAGGCCGCGCCCGTCGAACAGGCCGCCGGCGGCGACGACCGGGACGCGGTCGCCGACTGCGTCGACCATCTGCGGCACGAGCGGCATCGTGGCCACCGTGCCGGTGTGGCCGCCGGCTTCGGTTCCCTGGGCGACGACGATGTCGCAGCCGGCTTCGACGGCGGCGACTGCGTGGCGGACCTTCCCGCACATGTTGATGACGAGGACGTTGTTGTCGTGGCAGAGCTTGATCACGTCGCGCGGCACGCCGAGCCCGGCGACGAAGACCTGCGCGCCCTCCCTGATCACGAGCTCGATGTTCGACATCATCTGCTCGGGAAGCGCGGTCAAGAGGTCGACGCCGAACGGCTTGCTCGTCGCCGCCTTCACGGCGCGGATCTCCTCGACCATCTCGTCCTGGCTCATGGCCGACGCGCCCAGGCAGCCGAACCCGCCGGCTTCTGACACCGCGGCGACGAGCGTGTGATACGAGACGCCGCCCATGCCGGCGAGCATCACCGGATGCTCGATCTGCAGGGCATCAGTCAGTCGTGTCCTCATGCGGTCACGCTACCTTGGGGTCCATGCCAGGCGTGCTCGTCGGAGTGATCATGGGCAGCGACTCCGACCTCGCGGTCATGCGGCCCGCGGTCGACGTCCTCGCCGAGTTCGGAGTCGCGTTCGAGGTGCGCGTGGTGTCTGCCCACCGCACGCCCGACGTGCTCTACGACTACGCGAGCACCGCCGCCGACCGCGGCTTGCAGGTGATCATCGCCGGCGCCGGCGGCGCCGCCCACCTCCCGGGGATGACGGCGTCGATGACGCCGCTCCCGGTCGTCGGAGTGCCGGTCCCCCGCGAGAAGCTCGACGGCCTCGACTCGCTGCTGTCGATCGTGCAGATGCCACCCGGCATTCCGGTGGCGACGGTCGGCATCGGCGAGGCCCGCAACGCCGGGCTCCTCGCGGTCCGGATCCTCGCCGCGGCGAACCCCGAGCTCAGCCGGCAGATGCAGGCGTTCCAATCCGAGCTCGCCGAGGCGGTGCGCGAGAAGGACGACGGCGTCCGCAAGCAGTTCGAGTAACCCCGTTCCGTCGGTTACTCGTGCGTCACGGCCTGGAGGACGTCGAGCTTCGCGGCCCGGCGGGCCGGGAAGACGGCGGCGAGCACGCCGGCGAAGCCACCGACGATCACGACGAGGATCAACTGCCCGGCTGGCGGCGCGAACCTCGTGAAGCCCTGGTCCTTGAGCGCCTCGATCACGGCCCATCCAAAGAACAAGCCGATCACGAGCCCGATGATCGTGCCCAAGAGGGAGATGATCACCGACTCCCATCGGATGCTCGAGCGCAGCTGGCGCCGGCTCATGCCCACGGCGCGCAGGAGCCCGAGCTCACGTGTCCGCTCGTAGATCGAGAGCGCCAGCGTGTTGGCGATCCCGATGAGGGCGATGACCACCGCCAACAGGAGCATGACGTAGATCAAGCCGAGGAGCTGGTTGATCTGCGCCGCCTGCGCGTCCTTGAACTCGGTCCGGTCCTGGAGCTCGGCGTTCGGATACGCCTTCAGCACGCCGTCGATCGCCTTGCGGCCCTCGACCGGGCTGACGCCCGATGCGAGCTTGACGAACACGTACTGATCGAGCTGCGACGTGTAGTGCTCGCTGACGGTCGCGATCGACAACGCATAATCGGAGAGTCCCTCTTTGTTGCCGTTGCCGTAGATCGTCTTGACGGTGAGGGGCGTCGTGCCGTTCGGGAACTGCGTCTGGACCCGGCTCCCGAGACGCCAGTGCTTGTCGTCGGCGGCCGCACGTGAGATACCGATGCTGTTGGGCTGCGCGAGGTCCCCGATCTTCCCTTCCTCGACGTTCAGGTTGAAGAGCTCGGTGGCCGAACGGGGGTCGATCCCGGCGAAGAACCCGCTCGAGCCGTCGAACTCGGCCTGGTTGAACCGGAGCGGGCTCGATGCGCCGACCTGCGGCAGCTTGGCGATGTCGGAGGCCAGCTGCGGGCTGAACCCGCCGAAGGCGGCGCCGAACCCGGAGCCGGTGCTGATCACGTAGTCGGCTTTGAACGACTCGTCGACCTGGGCGTCGATCGATTCCTTCGCCGATGCCGCGAAGATCGTGATGAACCCGACCAGCGCGACGCCGATCATGAGCGCGGCCGCCGTCGCCGACGTGCGTTTGGGGTTGCGCGTGGCATTCTCGCGGGCGAGCTCGCCGGTGATGCCGCGCAGCCGTGCCGCCGGCCAGCCGATCCAGTCGCTGAGCGGCCGCGCGACGGCGGGTCCGAGCACGAACACGCCGATGAACACGATCAGCGCGCCGAGACCGACGAACTGGATGCCCTGCTCGCCGAAGAGGCCCGCGAACAGCGTCAGGACACCGAGCGCGGTGATGGCGAACCCGATGAGCACCCGTCGGGCGGAGTGCGGGCGCCCCTCGGTGGCGACATCCCGCATCGCCGCAATGGGGGGAACGCGCGACGCCTTCCGGGCCGGGACGATCGCCGAGATGACCGTCACTCCGGTACCGACGAGGAGCGCCACGATCACCGTCTGGGCGCTGACCACGGTCCCTCCGGCGGGGATGTCGAACCCGAACGCGTCCAGCACCGCCTTCAGCGCACTCGACAGCACGATGCCCGCGCCGAGCCCGATCACCGACGCGAACAACCCGACGAGCACCGCCTCCGTCAGGACTGACCTCAACACTTGACCGCCGCTGGCGCCGAGCGCACGGAGAAGTGCCATCTCGCGCAGCCGTTGGGCGACCACGATCGAGAACGTGTTGAAGATGATGAACGTGCCGACGAACAGGGCGATCAGGGCGAAGACCAGCAGCGCGACATTGAAGAACTGGAGCGCGTTCTTGATGTCGCTCTGATTCTCCTTGGTGATCTGTGCGCCCGTCAGCACCTGGTACGCCTTGTTGTCGAGTTTGGCGGCGATCCGGTCCCTGAGCGTTTCCTGGGAGACACCCGGATCGGCCACCACCGAGATCGAGTCGAACTGGTCGGAGGCGCCCGTGATCGCCTGCGCCGTCGTGGTGTCGAACAGCGCGGCGGTCGATCCCGCCGCGCTGTCAACGTCACCGAACTTGGCGATCCCGGAGATCTGGTACTGCCCGGGCGGGCCCTGCGTGAGGATGGTGATCGTGTCGCCGACCTTGAAACCGGCGTCCTTGGCAGACGCGGCATCGATCACGACCTGACCGTCCTGGGGCGCCTGGCCGCCCGGCTCGAGCCGGTACGGGTTGAGCGCCTTGACGGTCCCCCAGTTGAAGCCGAACGTGGGCGCTCCCTGCTGCGGGTTCCCGATCGCGTCGCCCTTCTTGTCGACGAGCTGGGCGTAGAACTGCAGGTTCCCCTCGGCGGCGGCGGCGCCGGACACCGACTGGATCTCGGGAAGGAGCGACGCAGGAATGCGCCCGCGCTGCCGGCGCGCCGGCCCGCCGAAGCCGCTCGACAACGACTGCGCGCTCCGCACGTACGCGTCGGTGCCCCGGTTCACGTCGGCGAACAGGTTGTCGAAGGTTTTCGAGATCGTGTCGGTCAACACCATCGTGCCGGACATGAACGCGACGCCGAGGATCACTGCCAACGCGGTCAGTGCGAAGCGGAGCTTGTGCGCGAGCAGCCCCTTGATCGTGACGCGACCCACTGCTTACTCGCCGAGGTGAGTGGCGCGGTCGATGATCGTTTCGGCCGTAGGGTGCTGGAGCTCGTCGACGATCTTGCCGTCCTCGAGGAAGACGACGCGGTCGGACTAGCCGGCGGCGACCGGGTCGTGGGTGACCATCACGATCGTCTGGTGCAGGTCGGAGACCGCCTGTCGCATGAACGCGAGGATCTCGGCACTCGCCTTCGAGTCGAGGTTCCCGGTGGGCTCGTCGGCGAAGATGACCTGCGGCCGGCTGGCAAGCGCGCGCGCGACGGCGACCCGCTGCTGCTGGCCGCCGGAGAGCTCGGAGGGCCGGTGGTTGAGACGGTCCGCGAGACCGACGGTGCTGATGACGCGGTCGAGCCACTGCTTGTCGGGCTTCTTCCCGGCGAGTGCAAGCGGGAGCGTGATGTTCTCGATGGCGTTCAGCGTCGGGATCAGGTTGTACGACTGGAAGACGAAGCCGATCTTGTCGCGCCGCACGACGGTGAGCTCCTTCTCGGAGACGGCGGTGATATCGATGTCTCCGAGGACCACCAGACCGGCCG
>DASYQJ010000147.1:0-10088 GCA_036005605.1 Acidimicrobiia bacterium | reverse complement strand
GCAGAGGATGCATTCGGCCTGGTCGATGTGGAGGAACTGCTTGGGTTTGACCGCCGAGGTCAGGAACGCAGGGTCGACTTCTTGGAGCTCGTAGTCGGTGACGAAGTCCGGCATCGGCGGGTTCGCATCGGTCTTGGCCATTCCCCCGAATTTACCAGCCTTCGATGGGATTATTTGCCGGCTTCGAGCTTCCCTCGCAGGCGAGCCAGACGCCGGTCCCACTCGGCGCCCACTGTCTCCATCCACCCCGCCGCGTCCTCGAGCGGGGCAGGCGTGAGGGCGTAGCGCACCTCGCGCCCGGCACGGGACGACGCCACGAGCCCCGCCTCGTCCAGCGACTGGAGGTGCTTGACGATCGCCTGCCGGCTGACCGGCTCGGCTGCCGCCAGCTCGGTGGCGGTGGCGGACTGCTGCTCGGCGAGCCGGCCGAGCAGGCGGCGGCGCGTCGGGTCTGCGAGCGCTGAGAACACCGCGCCGAGGCGCCGATCGTTCATGTTCATGCGACCGCGCTGGCAACCGCCCGCGCCCGGGCGCGTGCTGTCTCGACCAGCCGCAGACGCGAGCCCGTGTCGGTGGGCTCGATCGTGATCGTCACCGAGGTCGACCGGCCGACATCCTCACCGGTGAGCGGCCACCACGTGAACGCCAGCCGCCGGCCGGGCTCGACGTCGCGGACCATCGCCCGTCGCACCTCGCCGTCGGCGAAGCGGAAGCTGCCCGAGCCGCCCGGGCGTGGATCGAGCTCGACGTCGGCCTCGAGCCATTCGCCCAGCCGGTCGCTGTCGGCCACCTGCTCCCACACCTCGTCGGGCGAGGCGGGAAGCTCGACTTCCCTGGTGACGTCGGAACTCATGCAACCCCAGAGTTGCACAATCCTCCCGGGCCCGGCAACATGGTGCAACCAACCGGTTGCACCAGATGGGAGATCGTCATGAGCAAGGTGCTGGTTCCGACCGTCGTCGAGCAGAGCGCCCGGGGCGAGCGCGCCTTCGATCTCTACTCCCGCCTGCTCAAGGAGCGGGTGGTGTTCCTCACCGGCGAGATCGACGACACGGTGGCGAACCTCATCGTGGCGCAGCTGCTGCACCTCGAGTCCGAGGAGCCGGCCAAGGACATCAACCTGTACATCAACAGCCCCGGCGGCGAGATGAACGCGCTCTTCGCGATCTACGACACGATGCAGTTCATCGGCGCCGACGTCGCGACCACGTGCATGGGGCAGGCGGCGTCGTCGGCCGCGGTGCTGCTCGCCGCCGGCGCGGCGGGGAAGCGCAGCACGCTGCCGCACGCCCGGGTGCTCATCCACCAGCCGTGGGGAGGCGTGCAGGGCCAGTCGGTCGACATCGAGATCGCGGCGCGTGAGGTGATGGCGCAGCGGGGTCACATGATCGAGACGCTCGCCCGCCACAGCGGGCAGACCGTCGAGCGCATCGAACGCGACATCGACCGCGATTTCATCCTCCGCGGCGACGACGCCGTCGAATACGGGCTCGTCGACCACGTGATCGAGAGCCGTCAGCTCACGACGGTCGCGGTATCACCCAACGGGTCGTCGCCCAAGCCGCGCTAGCCCGTTCCACAATCCCGACCTCTACGATGACCGGCCGTGCCGGTCCTCGCGTCGATCCCGAGCCCCGACAACGGCGTCATCGACATCGGGCCGATCCCGCTGCACGCCTACGGCCTGCTGCTCGCGATCGGCGTGCTCGTGGCGGCGTGGATCGCCGAGCGGCGGTGGGTGGCGCGCGGCTTCGACGGCAAGACCTTCAGCGACATGGCCGTGTGGATCGTGGTCGGCGGGGTGGTCGGCGCCCGCGTGTACCACGTGATCAGCGACTACCAGCTGTTCACCGACGACTGGCTTCGCGCGTTCCAGATCTGGAAGGGCGGCCTCAGCATCTGGGGCGTGCTGGCCGGGGGCGTCATCGCGGTGATCGTGCTGACCCGCATCAAGCACGTCGAGACGCTCCCGCTCATGGACTGCATTGCACCCGGGCTGCTCGCCGCCCAGGCCATCGGGCGTTGGGGCAACTACTTCAACCAGGAGCTCTTCGGCGGCCCGACCGATCTGCCGTGGGGCATCGAGATCTCGCCGGGGAAGCGCCCGCCCGGCTACCTCGACGTGACGACCTTCCACCCGACCTTCCTGTACGAGTCGCTCTATTGCCTCTTCCTGCTCGGAGTCGTGCTCTGGGTCGAGCGTCGGTTCCGCCTCCGCAAAGGCCAGATGTTCGCCCTCTACCTCGCGACGTACACGTTCGGCCGGTTCTTCTTCGAGGACATGCGCATCGACCCCGCCAACGAGATCTTCGGGGTGCGGATCAACTCGTGGGTCAGCGCCATCGTGTGCATCTTGAGCATCGGCTGGTTCGTCTGGCTGGGACGGCGCGGCTCCGAGTACCCGCCCGGCGCCGTCCCGGCTGACCGCGGCTCCGCGGCCACCCGCGACGAGATCTCCGACCCGGTCGGATAGGCGCGGCGGCGACAGTTCATCCGCAAGCCTTCCCGGCGACGTATGCCCGAAGTACGTTCGCGCCGATTTGCCGCACGGCGGGCACAGGAAGGTTCTGCCATGACCATGACTCCCGACCGGCAGAAGGTCGACCGCGACGAGGTCTTCCTCGAGTACACGAAGAGCATCTGTCCGGTCTGCAAGACCGTCATCGACGCCGAGGTCAACGCCAAGGACAACAAGGTCTTCCTGCGCAAGCGGTGCGCAGAGCACGGGCAGTTCGAGGCGCTCCTCTACTCCGACGCCGAGATGTACTTCGACTCGCTGCGGTTCAACAAGCCGGGCACGATCCCGCTCGAGACCCAGACCGAGGTGAAGCACGGCTGCCCGCTCGACTGCGGCCTGTGCCCCGAGCACAAGCAGCACGCCTGCCTCGGGATCATCGAGGTCAACACCAACTGCAACCTCGACTGCCCGATCTGCTTCGCCGACTCCGGGCACCAGCCCGACGGGTTCTCGCTCACGATGGAACAGGTCGAGGCTGGGCTCGACGCGTTCGTGGCGTCGGAAGGCGAGCCCGAGGTCGTCATGTTCTCGGGGGGGGAGCCGACCATTCACCCCGAGATCCTCGGCTTCATGCGCATGGCCGCCGAGAAGGGCGTGAAGATCGTCAACCTCAACACCAACGGCATGCGCCTCGCGCACGACCGCAAGTTCATGAAGGACCTCTCGGAGCTCCCGAAGCGGCCGAACATCTACATGCAGTTCGACGGCTTCGCCGAGCGCACGCACACCGAGATCCGCGGCCGAGACCTGCGCAACGCCAAGCAGAAGGCGCTCGACAACTGCGCCGAGTTCGGCCTCAACGTCACCCTCGTTGCGGCCGTCGAGCGCGACCTGAACGATCACGAGCTCGGCGACATCGTACGGTTCGGGATCAAGCACCCCGCCGTGCGCTCGGTGGCGTACCAGCCCGTCACCCACTCCGGCCGCCACGTCGAGTTCGACCCCATGAACCGGCTCACGAACGCCGACATTGTGCACGGGCTCGCCGACCAGTGCCCCGAATGGTTCCGGGAGTCGGACTTCTTCCCCGTGCCGTGCTGCTTCCCGACGTGCCGGAGCATCACGTATTGCCTGGTGGACGGCGACGAGGTCGTCCCGATCCCGCGGCTCGTCCAGATCGAGGATTACCTCGACTACGTGAGCAACCGGGTCATGCCCGACATGTCCGTCCGCGGCGCGCTGGAGAAGCTGTGGAGCGCATCGGCGGTGCCGGGCACGGAGATGACGGCCGAGCAGCTCGAGTGCGCGACGTGCGGCATCGATCTGCCCGAGGCGCTCAAGAGCATCACGGACAAGGCGTTCATGATCGTCATCCAGGACTTTCAGGACCCGTACACGCTGAACGTCAAGCAGCTCATGAAGTGCTGCGTCGAGGAGATCACGCCCGACGGGCGCCTCATCCCCTTCTGCGCGTACAACTCGGTCGGCTACCGCGAAGAGGTGCGCGAGCAGCTGTCCGGCGTGGCGGTCCCGACGATCGTGCCGAACGCGGCCGAGCTCCAACCCGTGCTGCTCACCACGAAGTACGGGTCGAAGACGCACGGCAACGGCGACGCTGACGGCGACGACAACGGCGCCGCCGACGGATCGGAGCACGTGGCGGCCAACGCAACGAACGTCGGCAAGAACCTGCGATGAGCACGGCGGAGGCGCTGCCCTCGGCCGAGGAGCTCAAGCTCTGCTGCGCGAGCGCGTACCAGCGCGACGCGGTGGCGGTCATCCTCGGTGACAGCTACCACCCCGGCGGGCTCGACCTGACGCGGCGGCTCGCCCGTTCCCTCGACCTGCGGCCAGGCCAGAAGGTGCTCGATGTCGCCAGCGGTCCGGGCACGACGGCGTTCCTGCTGGCATCCGAGTTCGGCGTCGAGGTGGACGGCGTCGACCTCGGTGACTTGACGGTGGCGAAGGCGAACGCGACCGCGGCCGCCGAGGGTGTCGCCGACCGGGTGCGGTTTCATCTCGGCGACGCCGAGCGCATTCCGTTGCCCGACGCGTCGGTCGACGCAGTCGTGTGCGAGTGCGCCTTCTGCACGTTCCCCGACAAGAAGACCGCCGCCGCCGAGATGGCGCGGGTGCTGAAGCCGGGTGGCCGGGTCGGCATCACCGACGTGGCGCTCGAGCCGACCCGCCTCGACGCCGAGCTCCGATCATTGGCCGGCTGGGTCTCGTGCCTCGCCGATGCCCGTCCCGTCGAGCAGTACATCGAGATGCTGGCGAGCGCGGGGCTCACGGTCACGCACACCGAGTCGCACGACGACGCGCTGGCGCGCATGGTCGAGCAGATCGACGCCCGGCTCGTCGCGTTCCGCATGGCGAAGGTTCCGGCACTCGCCGACGTCGACTTCGACCTGGCGCGTGAACGGACTGCGCAGGCAGCTCGCGCCGTCCGCGACGGGATCGCCGGCTACTCGCTGCTGGTGGCACAGAAGAGGTAGCACGCCGTGACCGGCGCCATCCTGGTCCTCGCACTGGGTCTCGCGGCCGCGAACGGTGCCAACGACGTGCCCAAAACGGTGGCGACTCTGGCCGGTGCCGGCGTGACCCGTTATCGCACTGCGATCCTGTGGGGCACGGTCACGACGTTCGTGGGTGCGCTTGTGTCCCTCACCTTCGCCGCCGAGCTGACGAAGCTGTTCTCGAAGGGAATCTTCTCCGCCACGCCGACACCGGAGTTCACCCTGGCGGTGTTGCTGGGAACCGCGGCGTGGGTGACCTTCGCGACCGCCGCACGCCTCCCCGTGTCGACCACCCAGGCGCTGGTCGGTGCGATGGCCGGCGCCGGCGTGCTCATCGGAGCCGACGCCGTGAGCTGGCGCGCCCTTCCCGAGAAGGTCCTCTTGCCCACGCTGCTCGCCGTCGGCATCGCCTACGGGATCTCGTTCCTGCTGAATGTCATCGAGTTCCGGGTGCCTGAGTGCGTCTGCATCGGCGTTGACGCCCCGGCCGGCGCACCGGCCGCGGTCGACGCGACGGGCGCGGCCGCGTTCAGTCCGGCGCCGGGCACTCCCCGCATGCGAGTCGAGGTCGGGACGGTCACCGAGTGCCGCGTGCACGGCAAGCGCGGCAAGCGCCTCGATCTCACGGTCAACGGGCTGCACTGGCTGTCGAGCGGTGCCGCGAGTGCCGCCCGCGGTCTCAACGACACGCCGAAGATCGTGGCCGTGGGTGCGTTCGCGCTCGTACCGGCGGGAATGAGCTCGCGTAGCGTGCTGCTGTGCGTCGCCGGTGCGATGGCGATGGGGTCGATCCTGTTCGGCACTCGTGTCGCCCGGCGCCTCGGCGAAGACGTCGTGCACATGGACCACGTCGAGGGCTTCAAGGCCAACCTGACGACCGCGGCGCTGGTCGGGTTGGCCGCCAACCGGGGACTACCCCTGTCGACCACCCAAGTGTCCAGCGGTGCGATCGCGGGGGCCGCCGGCTCGCACCCGTCCCGGCTGAACGGCCGGACGCTCCGCGACTTCGCGATCGCCTGGACTGTGACACCGCTGTCAGCCGCTCTCGTCGCGGCGGCGGTCTTCGCGTTGCTGCGTTAGACCCGCGCCGCGTCAGTCGAGGCGAGCGCGTCTCGGAGCTCGGTGACTCGCGCGGGCACGACCGACCACCACACCCAGCGCCCGCGCTTCTCGCCAGCGATCAGCCCGGCGTCGGCGAGCACCTTGGTGTGGTGGCTGATCGTCGGTTGGCTGCGGTCGAGGGGTACCAGCAGATCACAGGAGCAGACCTCGCCCGCCGACGCGATGAAGCTGATGAGGCGGAGGCGAACGGGGTCTGCCAGCGCGGCAAACCCCCGGGCGAGCTCGTCGGCCTCGACCTCGGCCAGGGGAGCTTCGAGCACCGAGGTGCAGCATGGTTCGGTTCGACTACGGGCCATGAGGACGCTCCCGGCTACGTATTGACAATGATCGATGTATCTGCAATGATCAATGTATCGACAGTCGCCAATGTACCGCGGAGGAGCCATGAGTCGAGTCCAGCTGGCGCTCAACGTCGCCGACCTCGATGACGCGATCGCCTTCTATTCGAAGCTGTTCGGCACCGAGCCAGCCAAGATCCGAGCTGGCTATGCGAATTTCGCCGTCACCGAGCCGCCGCTGAAGCTCATCCTGATCGCCGGTAACGGGGAGGGCGGAACCCTCAACCACCTCGGCGTCGAGGTCGAATCGACGGACGAGGTCGCGGCCACCCAGCAGCGTCTGGCGAACGAGGGTCTTCCGACTGCCACCGAGGACGAGGTGTCCTGCTGCTACGCGGTGCAGGACAAGGTGTGGGTGGACGCCCCCGACGGCGAGCCGTGGGAGATCTACACGGTGCTCTCGGACGTCGAGATGCCCGGCGGTGAGCTTCGAACCGTCGAGCCCGAGAGCGACGCGACGTGCTGCGACTCGGCGCCCGAATCAGCGGCGCGCTGTTGTTGACGACGGCTCAGTGAACTCATTGCAAGGGATCTTGACTCAAGAATCCTTGAGCTAAATACTGGCCGGCGTGAGGGATCGGTCGCTTGAAGAGCGTGCTCGGCGCCACTCCGCCCTCGGAGATCCGGTCCGACTTGGGCTCGTGGAGGACCTCCTCTCTTCAGACCGCACGTCGCTCGAGCTGCAGGAGCGCGCCGGACTGGCGTCCAACTCGTTGGCATATCACCTCGAGGTGCTCGAGCAGGCGGGACTGATCACGAGGTGCCAGTCGAGCGGCGATCGCCGTCGCCGCTACATCTGCCTGGTTCCGTCCGCGCTGCCCGAACCATTGACCCGGGCAGTGGCCGAACCCCGATCGGCGCTGTTCGTCTGCACGCAGAACTCGGCGCGTTCTCCCCTCGCGGCGGCACTCTGGCGGCAGATCACGGCGAAGCCGGCAACGTCTGCCGGGACGCATCCGGCTGATCGAATCCATCGCGGTGCCCTTGCCGCGGGCCGCCGGGCGGCCGTCGACCTCAGCGAAGCTCGTCCACAACATCTCGAGGACATCGACGCGCTGCCGGAGCTCGTCGTGACCGTGTGCGACAGAGCCCATGAAGAACTTGATCCACATCCCGACTGGTTGCACTGGTCCCTTCCCGATCCGGTGGAGGCCGGCACCAGGGACGCGTTCGACGCCACGGTCGAAGAGCTTCGAGATCGCATCACGAACCTCGCGGACACGACGGCATGACCGACCTCGCTCGACTGCCGGAGACGGGTACGGGGAGCGCCGGGCTCGACCGCATGCGTCGCCTCGTTGCCGAGGGGCTCGGGACGGGTTTCCTCGTCATCGCCGTGGTCGGTTCGGGGATCATGGCCAGCCGCCTGTCGCCGAACGACACGGGTTTGCAACTGCTCGAGAACGCCGCCGCGACTGCAGCCGCGCTGATCGGTCTCATCCTCATCTTCGGTGCGATTTCGGGAGCGCATTTCAATCCGGTCGTAACGCTCGTCGATCGCGCGTTCGGCAGCATCTCGACGGGGGACGCCGGTCTGTACATCGCCGCCCAGGTCGTCGGAGGCTGCGTCGGCGCGATGCTCGCGAACCTGATGTTCGAGCTCCCGGCAATCGAGCTGTCGACCAAGGGTCGGTCGTCGCCCGCGCTGTGGCTGTCCGAGATCATCGCCACGGTCGGTTTGCTGCTGGTCATTCACGGCTGTGTCCGGACCGGTCGCGCGAATGTCGTCGCGTTCGCGGTTGGAATCTGGATCGGGGGCGCCTACTGGTTCACGTCGTCGACCAGCTTCGCCAATCCCGCCGTCACGATCGCCCGGACGCTGTCCGACACGTTCACGGGCATCGAGCCGTCGTCGGCGCCGATGTTCATCCTCATGCAGCTCGTCGGCGCCGCAATCGCGTACGGGCTGATCCGCCTGCTCTATCCCGACCGCGTCCTTACCGAGCGGTGAGACCACGAAAGGGGCGACCATGTCGAGCGTCGACGACCTGAGCACTGCCCAACGGCACCTGATCCGCACGGCGGCCGCGCGCCTCGGAGACAAGTTCAGAGGGATCTTCGGGCCGGAGACGATCGAGCGCTACATCAACGACAGCCTCGACCAACTCCTGCCGAACTCGGAGGTGGTGAGCTTCGTCCCGATCTTCGTCGAGCGTTTCGCCAAGGATCGTCTCCGGGCGCTGGCGAAGGTCGAAGGCAAGATGATCAGCGACAAGCCCAGCGTCATGTTCCTGTGCGTGCACAATGCCGGGCGGTCGCAGATGGCCTCCGGCTTCCTCAAGCACCTGTCCGGTGATCGTGTGGACGTCTTCTCCGGCGGCTCGGAGCCGGCCAGCACGGTCAATCCGGCCGCGATCGAGGCCATGGCAGAAGTTGGGATCGACATCGGTGCCGAGTTCCCCAAACCCTGGACCGACGAGATCGTCCGTGCCGCCGACGTCGTGATCACCATGGGCTGTGGAGACGCGTGCCCCGTCTACCCGGGCAAGCGCTACGAGGACTGGGTGCTCGACGACCCGGAGGGCCTCGGCCTCGCCGGCGTCCGACCGATCCGCGACGCGATTCGCGGGCGCGTCGAGAAGCTCATGGCGGAGATGGGGATCGCCTCCGAGTAATCGGCGCTACCCACGAGGTTCACCACCGCGCCGTTGCCGATCGCCGCGGCGCAGTCGACCTCGCGTAGGGTCACGGTTACCCCCAATGGCAGGAGGACCACCGTGACGTCTGCCGTCGCCGCATCCCAACCCACCGCGACCACGGTCGCCGTCCGCGCCGAGGAGGTCACGAAGATCTACGGCGTCGGCGAAGCGGCAGTGCGGGCGCTCAACAACATCTCCGTCGAGTTCGCCGCCGGTCACTACACGGCGATCATGGGCCCGTCCGGTTCGGGCAAGTCGACGTTGCTGCACTGTCTCGCAGGGCTCGACCGTGTGACGGCCGGTCGGGTGGTCCTCGGAGACATCGACATCACCGCCGTCTCCGAGAAGGAGCTCACCGTCGTGCGGCGCGACAAGATCGGGTTCGTCTTCCAGTCGTACAACCTGATCCCGACGCTGAACGCCATCGAGAACATCACGCTCCCCCTTGCGCTCGCCGGGAAGAAGTCCGACAAGCAATGGCTCGACCGCGTCATCAGCACTGTCGGTCTCGCCGACCGTCTCAACCACCGGCCATCCGAGCTGTCCGGCGGCCAGCAGCAGCGGGTCGCCGTCGCGCGCGCGCTGGCCAGCCGGCCGCAGGTCATCTTCGCCGACGAGCCGACCGGGAACCTCGACTCGAAGGCGAGTGCCGAGATCCTTCAGTTCATGCGCCAGGCGGTCTCCGACCTGGGCCAGACGATCGTGATGGTCACCCATGACCCGGGCGCGGCCGGATACTCCGATCGCGTCGTCTTCCTCGCGGACGGGAAGATCGTCGACGAGCTCCAGAGCCCGACGGCCGAGACCATCATCGATCGCGCGAAACAGCGCGGCGAATAAGGCCATGGGTCGCGTCACGATCAAGGGCCTGCTCGCGCACAAGCTCCGCTTCGCGCTCACCGCGCTGGCGGTGATCCTCGGCGTCGCGTTCATGTCCGGCACGATGGTGCTGACCGACACGATCTCGAAAACCTTCGACAACCTGTTCGCCGACGTGAACAAGGGCACCGATGCG
>DASYQJ010000146.1:0-3424 GCA_036005605.1 Acidimicrobiia bacterium | reverse complement strand
GGCCCTCCGCTCGGGACGGCGCCAGCTACCGCGCAGCGGGAAGCTGGACTGCCGCCGGTCGCTCGGCAAGTCAACGTAGCGCCGGGCGTATTGCGCCGGGCGGCACGGCGCGCCGAGTCAGGCGGGGCTGACCATCTCCATGTTCGACATGTCGAAGCGTTCGGTGCCGCGAACGTTGACGATTACCATGACGACGTCGTCGCACGCCGGGCAGCGAGCGACGGCGCCCGGTGCCTTCGTGTACACGCGGAGCTCGGCCATCATCGTGGTGGTCTGGCAGTGCGAACACCGCACCTCCGCCATCGTCATCTCGTGGCCGAAGTGCTCGAACAGGGCTCCGGCGATCGCGTTCCCGTCCAGTGCGTCCATTAGCTCCTCTCCACTCCTCGGTTTATGTGCCTGTCGGGCCGAAGCGCTCGGTTCTGACGCGCCGGGGATCGTGTCCTTCGCCCACGAGCGATTGCGCAGCGGCCTCGACGAACCCGGTGGGACCGCAGATGTAGACGAGGGGACGCTCGCTTGGCGTCCACGCGACCTGCTGCAGAAGTTCACCGTCGATTCTCCCTCGATGTCCCGGCCAGTCCTCGGGCCACTGACGGGTCAGCGCGATCCGCACCTCGACGCCGTCGTAGACGCCGTCCAGTAGCTCTCCGCGATAGATGAGATCGTCGAATGACCGAGACGAGTAGAGCAGGCGCGTGGGCACCGAGCTATGGGCGGCCGACCAGTGACGCAACATCGCGCGAAACGGGGCGACCCCCGACCCGCCGGCGATCAGCAACAGCGGCCCGCCCAGCGACTCCTCCCAGACGAAGTACCCGCCGATCGGCCCGCGCAACTCGAGCTCGTCGCCCGGCATGAGCACACCGGTGAGGTAGGGCGAGACCTCGCCGTCGTCAAGACGCTCGACCGTCAATACGAGGTGGGGATCCTCCGGCGCCGAGGCGATCGAGTAGCTGCGCTCTGCCTGATAGCCGTCCTCAGCGGTCAGGCGGACGTCGACGTGCTGCCCCGCGCGGTGACCTTGCCAGTCGGGAACGTCGAGAACGACGTTCTTCGTCCGCGCGGTCTCGTCGGCCAGCTCGACCACCCGGCCGAGCTGCCAGTTCAGTCGCCTTGGTAGCGCTGTTCCCGCCAAGGGTCGCCGTGGTTGTGATAGCCGTAGGTCTCCCAGAACCCCGGTTCGTCGTCCGGGGTCAGGGTCAGTCCGCGTACCCACTTCGCGCTCTTCCAGAAGTACAGATGCGGGACCAGCAGCCGGGCCGGGCCGCCGTGCTCGGACTCAAGCGGCTCGCCGCCGAACTCGTACGCCACCCACGCCTTCCCGTCCGTCACGTCCTCCAGCGCCAGGTTGGTCGTGTACCCGCCATCCGACCAGGCGGTCAAATACGGCGCCTCGGTATTCACGGCCGCCAGCAGCGTGTCGACCGAGACGCCCTTCCACGTCGTGTCGAACTTCGACCACTTCGTTACGCAGTGAATGTCGACGGTGGGCGTCTCCGACGGAAGAGCCACGAACTCCTCCCACGTCCACGACACCGGCTCGTCCACCTGCCCGCCGATCGCGAAGCTCCACTCGTCAAGCGCCGTGTGCGGGGTCGGCCCCGCCGAAAGCACCGGGAAGTCCCCCGTCACGTACTGACCCGGCGGAACCCGCGACGGATCTTCGACCGGTTGTCTACGGCCGAGAAAACCACGCGAAACCGGCATCGCGTTCAGAGTAACCGCACGTAAAGGCGCACGCCAGGTTTTTTGTGCCCCGGGCCCGTGGGGTTCAGAAAGTCGGTTGGTGCTCGGAGAGCGGCCTCGGCACGTAGATCGATAGCTTCGCCCTTCCCGAACTCGGAGGTGTGTGTGGGTTGGTCGTTCGTGTATCTGGCGCTCTGCCGTCTGGTTCAGTTGGTCGTGCTGCTGTGCAGATCGGAGCGGTCAAAGGAAGTCGAAACCCTCTTGCTCCGGCATGAGCTGGCAATCTTGCGCCGGCAGCCGCGGCGCGCACCGGTTCGGCCGGTAGATCGGGCGATTCTCGCGGCGCTCGCTCGGGCGCTACCGCGGAACGCTTGGGCGAGTTTGTCGGTGAGTCCGGCGACGCTGCTGCGCTGGCACCGCCAGCTGGTTAGCCGACGCTGGACGTACCCGCACCGGCGGCCGGGGCGACCGCCGCTCGATCGGCGGGTACAGGCGCTCGTTGTTCGACTCGCGCGGGAGAACCCGGGCTGGGGCTACCGGCGGATCGTCGGCGAGCTGCGCGGCCTTGGCATCTGCGTCTCGGCGACGTCGGTTCGGACGATCCTGATCCGCCACGGTATGCCGCCGGCGCCGCAGCGGAACGAGCACTCGTGGCGAGACTTCCTGCGACAACACGCTGCGACGACGCTCGCGTGTGATTTCTTCACGGTCGAGACCGCCTGGCTGAAACGGATCTACGTGCTTTTCTTCCTCTCGCTGGAGAGCCGGCGGATCGAGTTCGTCGCCTGGACGCCGAACCCGACGGGCGTGTGGACAGCCCAGCAGGCGCGCAACCTGCTGATGGCGACCGACGATCGCGAGCGACCGCTGCGCTTCCTGATCCACGATCGTGACGCGAAGTTCAACGGCGGCTTCGATCACGTCTTCCAAAGCGAAGGAATCGTCGTGATCCGGACACCCGTGCAGGCACCGAACGCGAACGCCCACGCCGAGCGCTGGGTCGGCAGCGTGCGACGCGAGTGCCTCGACCGGCTGCTCATCTTCAGCCGACGGCAGCTCGAACACGTGCTCCGTGTCTACACGCGCCATTACAACCACCATCGGCCGCACCGCTCGCTCGCATTTCGGCCACCCGAACTGGCAGACAGAAGCCCGACGCCGCTGCGAGCACCACCGTATCCGCAGCTCAATCGCCGCGACCTCCTCGGCGGCCTGATCCACGAATACGCACGCGCAGCCTGACAGGCGTTCGGTCTCTATACCCCACGGCACTGACGCGCTCGTCTGCACGCTTTATCTTCGGCACCTCTGTCGGCACCTCTTTGTTGTTTCGCACGCGCGCGCGCATACCAGATCTGGCGCGCCAACGTCAAGTGCACCCGATTCATCCGCCGGGGCGTAGAGTCGGCTAAGCAGGACGCGCCGTAATTAACCGGCGACACAGGATCTACGGCGGAGGTGATGGCCGACCGAATCCGCGGACGCCGACTGAGTTTCTGAACCCCACGGGTTGAAGATGCCTCGAATAAGCCCCCTTAGGCGAATGCGTCGTCAAGGCCACACCGCACGGGTCGTGATCGGTGTCTATAGCCCTGCATCTAACTTGTCCGGATCCTGCCTCGGCTGTCGGGACGGTGGCACCACGGCGCGGGCTCGACGCACGTCGGAGTCACACACTCGGGGGCGATCAGCCGGGATCCGTTCCCGCCGAGCTGGCGTAGGGTCAAGTTCGCGC
>DASYQJ010000145.1:0-10615 GCA_036005605.1 Acidimicrobiia bacterium | reverse complement strand
CTGACCCAGCGCCACGACGCCGTCCTCAACTATCTGAAGGCGGGCGGGATGCACGGGGCCGGTGAACCGGTCTCCGTGCTCGCCGCCCGCACCAATTACTTCCGCGAGGAGTACGCGTACGGCACGAAGGCGCTCATCGAGGGCATCGAGCCGTTCCTCTTCCACGAAGGCTTCGTCGAGGCGGCGCGGCAGATCCACGGCCGGCAGGTGATCGAGCCGGCGATCGTGTTCGCCAACCTCATGGTCCCGGGCCAGGAACTGGCGCTGCACACCGACGTGCCCGAGTTCCGGGGCGTGAACCGCAAGCTGCACCCGCAGTGGCTCCTCGTCGCCATGCGCCACTCGGGTTTGTTCGAGGACTGGCGCATGCCGATCGCCACCGGCGTGGCGTGGTTCCACGACACCGACGGCGGCGAGTTCGCGTTCTATCCAGACGGCGCCGACGGGCCGCCCCTGTACCACAAGGTTGCGTACAACACCGCGCTGCTCGTCGACACCGACAGCGTGTTCCACGGCGTCGACCGCGTGGCGCCCTCCGAGACGGAGATCCCGGCGCTCAAACCGGGCATGCAGCTCGCCTTCGACGGCGACGGCCGCTGGTCGGTCCGTGACGGCGATCGCGCCATCGCTGATTACCGATGGGACGAGCTGCGCTTCTCGATCTCGTGGAAGGCGTATTGCTTCGCCGACGAGGCCGAGCGTGACGCGTGGCGCACCCACACCGACGACCTGTCGATCGACGCGACCCTCGCCACACTCGTCGAGGACCTGCGATCCCGGGGCCGCATCACCGGCGACACGCCGCCGTCGCGCGAGCTCGCGCTCATGATCATCGACGAGTACATCCGCTTCCCCCCATCGGTGGCCGCGTAACTGGGGAACGGAGGGGCGTATGCCGCCTCGCAACGCTGGGTATCAGCGCAGCATGTTGCCGGAAGTGTTGAGCGCGGGTGGCCAGTCGCTCGACGACCTGCGGCGCGAAGCCGCGACGTGTGAGGCGTGCGACCTGTACAAGCTCGGCACGCAGACCGTGTTCGGGGAAGGGCCCGAGGACGCCGACCTGATGCTGATGGGTGAGGTCCCCGGCGATCAGGAGGACAAGACCGGCCACCCGTTCGTCGGCCCCGCGGGCAAGCTCCTCGACCGGGCCCTCGTGGAGGCCGAGATCGACCGCGGCAACGTGTATGTCACGAACGCCGTGAAGCACTTCAAATGGAAGCCGCAGGGGAAGGTTCGGCTGCACCAGAAGCCGAACGCCAAGGAGATCGGCGCCTGCCGGCAGTGGTGGACCCAGGAGCTGGCGGTCGTGAAGCCGAAGGTCTTGTGCTGCCTCGGGGCCACCGCGGCCCAGGCGGTGTTCGGAGCCGACTTCCGGGTCACCAAGCAGCGGGGCGAGTTCCTCGAGCTGGTCGACGGCGTTCAAGGCACCGCCACCATTCACCCGTCGGCGATCCTCCGCGCCGACGACGAGCGCCGCGAGGTCGAGTACCAGGACTTCGTCGACGAC
This sequence comes from Acidimicrobiia bacterium, assembly GCA_036005605.1. GTDB lineage: Bacteria > Actinomycetota > Acidimicrobiia > IMCC26256 > JACDBD01 > JALZAA01. The sequence continues at coordinate 9,108 of DASYQJ010000145.1, read as the reverse complement.
CTCCGCGCCGTCGCCGAACGGCTCGCTGCCTGATGCGTGCAGGGACCAGAAATATTCTGGTCTATGAACGCATCGTCAGACGCGTTGCCCCGAGAGCTTGCGGTTCTTGAACTGCGCCTTGATGTAGTCGCGGTTCAAGAGGGCGATGAAGTCGATGCTGATCTCCTTGGGGCACGCGGCCTCGCACTCCCCGTGGTTGGTGCAGCTCCCGAACAGCTCCTCCATCGTGTCCACCATCGCCGCGACGCGCTGGTACCGCTCGGGTTGCCCCTGTGGCAGCAGGCCGAGGTGCGACACCTTCGCCGCCGTGAACAGCTGCGCCGCACTGTTCGGGCACGCCGCCACGCACGCCCCGCAGCCGATGCACGCGGCGGCGTCCATCGATCCGTCGGCGGCCTCCTTCGGCACCAGGATGAGGTTGGCGTCGGGGGCGCTGCCGGTGGGGGCGGTGATGTAGCCGCCGGCCTCGATGATGCGATCGAGCGAGCCGCGGTCGACGACGAGGTCGCGGATGACCGGGAAGGCCGACGCCCGCCACGGCTCGACGGTGATCGAGTCGCCGTCCTCGAACTTGCGCATGTGCAGCTGGCACGTGGCGGTGCCCTTTTCGGGACCGTGGGCGCGGCCGTTGATCATCATGGCGCACGAGCCGCAGATGCCCTCGCGGCAGTCGTGGTCGAACGCGATTGGCTCCGTGCCGTCGGCGATGAGCCGCTCGTTGAGCACGTCGAACAGCTCGAGGAACGACATGTCGGGACTCACGTCGTCGACGTCGTAGTCCTCGAACCGGCCCCCGTCGTTCGGGCCGGCCTGGCGCCAGACGCGGAGATGAACCTTCACTTGTAGCTCCGCTGCGCGAGCTCGACTGCCTCGAAGCCGAGTGGTTCCTTGTGCAGCACCGGCTTCTCGTCGACGCCGGTGAACTCCCACGCCGCCACGTACGAGAAGTTGTCGTCGTCGCGCAGCGCCTCGCCCTCCTCGGTCTGATGCTCGACGCGGAAGTGCCCGCCGCAGCTCTCCTCGCGGTGCAGGGCGTCGAGGCACATGAGTTCTGAGAACTCGAGGAAGTCGGCGACGCGCCCCGCCTTCTCGAGCGACTGGTTGAACGTCTCGTTCTCGCCGAGTACCCGCACGTCGGCGTGGAACTCGGCGCGCAGCGGCGGGATCTCACCCAGCGCCTTCTTCAGGCTGTCGGCGCTGCGTTCCATGCCGCAGTTGTCCCACAGCACCTTGCCGAGCTCGCGGTGGAACCAGTCGACCGACCGGCTGCCGTTCACCGCCAGCATCGCCCGCACCCGCTGCTCGACCTCGCCCTCCACGGCGGCGAACGCGGGATCGCTCGTGGGGACGGGCGGGTCGCCGAGCAGGTCGGCGAGGTAGTCGGTGATCGTGTTCGGCAGCACGAAGTACCCGTCGGCGAGGCCCTGCATGAGCGCACTGGCGCCGAGCCGGTTGGCTCCGTGGTCGGAGAAGTTCGCCTCGCCCAGCACGTACAGGCCCGGGACGTTGCTCATCAGGTTGTAGTCGACCCACAGGCCGCCCATCGTGTAGTGCACGGCCGGGTAGATGCGCATGGGCACGACGTACGGGTCCTCGCCCGTGATGCGGTCGTACATCTGGAACAGGTTGGCGTAGCGCTCCTCGATGGCGTCGCGGCCCAACCGGCGCATCGCGTCCGAGAAGTCGAGGTACACACCGTTCTTCAGCGGTCCCACGCCCCGGCCGGCGTCGACCTCGCGCTTCGCCGCCCGTGACGCGACGTCGCGCGGCACGAGGTTCCCGAAGGCGGGATACCGGCGCTCGAGGAAGTAGTCGCGCTCTGATTCCGGGATCTGGTCGGGGGAGCGCGGGTCGTCCATCTGCTTCGGTACCCAGATCCGCCCGTCGTTGCGCAGCGACTCGCTCATGAGGGTGAGCTTCGACTGGAAGTCGTCGCTGGCCGGGATGCAAGTCGGGTGGATCTGGGTGAAGCACGGGTTCGCCATCAGCGCGCCGCGACGGTGTGCCCGCCAGATCGCAGTCACGTTGCTGTTCTTGGCGTTCGTCGACAGGTAGAAGGCGTTGCCGTACCCGCCCGTCGCGAGCACGACCGCGTGCGCGGAGCGCGACCGCATCTCGCCCGTCACGAGGTCGCGGGTGACGATGCCGGCGGCGCGGCCGTCCTTGAGCACGACGTCGAGCAACTCCACACGCGGGTGCATCTCGACCGTGCCGAGGTGCACCTGCCGCTCGAGGGCCTGGTACGCGCCGAGCAGGAGCTGCTGGCCCGTCTGGCCCCGGGCGTAGAACGTCCGCGACACCTGCGCGCCGCCGAACGAGCGGGTGTCGAGCAGGCCGCCGTACTCGCGGGCGAACGGCACGCCCTGCGCCACGCACTGGTCGATGATCTCGACGCTGATCTGGGCGAGCCGGTAGACGTTCGCCTCGCGCGAGCGGTAGTCGCCGCCCTTGATCGTGTCGTAGAAGAGGCGATCGATGCTGTCGCCGTCGTTCTTGTAGTTCTTCGCTGCGTTGATCCCGCCCTGGGCGGCGATGCTGTGCGCGCGGCGGGGGGAGTCGTGGAACGTGAACACCTTCACCCGGTAGCCGAGCTCGCCGAGCGTGGCGGCGGCCGCCGCTCCGGCCAGGCCCGTCCCGACCACGATCACGTCGAAGCGCCGCCGGTTGGCGGGCGCGACGAGCTTCTCGTGGAAGCGGTGGTTGTCCCACTTGTCGGCGAGGGGCCCCTCGGGGATCCTGGCGTCGAGCTCACCGATCACGGTCCACCCTCCCTCACTCGTTCAGCTCACCAAGCCGACCTGGACGGCGATGGGCACGCTGATGTACCCGGCCGTCACGACGACGGCGAAGCCGACTGCGAAGTACCGGCGCCAGATGTTGAAGCGCGGGTTGTTCCAGCCGACGCTCTGGAACAGGCTCCACCCGCCGTGGAAGAGGTGGATGCCGAGCGCGATGCACGCGGCGATGTACGCCAGTGCGACCGGCACACGCTCGAAGGTCGCGACGGTGTTCCTGTACACCTCGCCCCGCACGTATCCGGGATTCGCGGCGCCCCAGGTGAGGTCGAGGATGTGGAACACGAGAAACAGGCCGACGATGATCCCGGTCCAGCGCATCGTGCGGGATGCGAAGTTCGCCGCCACGTAGTCGCGCTGCGACTTGTAGCGCTGCGGACGGGCGCGCCAGTTGACGCGGGTCAGCGCGTACGCGGCGTGGATGTGGAGAACGAGGGCGACGATGATCGTGATCCGCAGCAGCCACAGCGCCATCGTGCGCGGGAACGGCGGGTCGAGCAGCTCGCGGAGCCACTCGCCGTAGCTGTCGATCTGGCGGGCGCCCTCGAACACGTGCAGGTTCCCGACCATGTGGGCGAACACGTAGCCCATCAGCACGATGCCGGTGACGGCCATCACCCACTTCTTGCCGATGTCCGACCGGTAGAACCGGACGAAGAACGGCGCCCGGCGCTTCCGGGCCGGCGCCGGCTCGGGCTTGCCGAAGTCCGTGGCCAGCCGGTCGGCGTCGTCGGCGCCGCCCCGCTGGGTGGCGGTCGAGACCTCTTCTTCCGTCCGGGCCACGCTTCGACGCTAGCTCCGGGCTTCCTCCCGGACCGAAGCGAGCAAGCCGGCGTCGTACCGGTTCTCGACCCGCCCCAGTGCTGGGTGCTCGAGGGTGACCGACGCCTCCTTCACGCCCTCGAGGTCGACGCGTCCGACGTACGTCACCGCGTCGGCCGCGATGTCGCCGGTGAACCGACCGACCCGGCCCCGGTCGCCCGTGACCTCGATGACCGCGCCGGCGAGCTCGTCACGCCGTTCACTCGCGACGTGGACGAGCCCGGCGCGAGGCTCGATCATCGGCAGCACCGGCCGGCACGCGGCGCGCAACGCCGCGTACCCGCGCTTCTCGCCCCGCTCGTGGTCGAGGACTGACCACGTCACCGCCGGGTGGCCGTCGGCGAAGCAGAAGTGGCAGAACCCACCGGTAGGCGCGTACTTGAGACGGCGCAGGTCCTCGACCTGGAGCTGGACGAGCGCGGCCTGGTACGCCTGGGTCGCGGTGCGCCACGCGTCGAACGTCGCGAAGTCGGCGGGCGGCACGACCCGATCGAAGATCTCCTTCTGACACGCGTGGTGTTCGAACAGGCGGTCCCAGTCGAGCTCGGGCCACCGCTCGGGCTTCATGAACCCAGCGGAATCGGGGACGGCCTGGGCGCCGAACTCGGTGACGAACCGGGCGAGGCGCGGGACCGTCCGGAGCGCAGACGCGAGGCCGTCGAGCTTGCCGTGGTACCAGCCGAAGTAGAAGTGCGTGTCGGTGCCGGGGCCGCCCAGGCCGGGCAACACGCCGGAATGCGGGTCGACGGCGCGGCTCGGGTCGGCGCGGTGCAGCGCCCGCGTGATCGACCGGTCGAGCACGTTCTTGTTCCACGTCGGGAGCAGCATCGACCCGCCGAGCCGCATCTTGGCGCGTGTCGTCAGCGGCTTCCCCGGCGCGATATCGACGGCGAGCGGTTCGTTGTGCGCGCACCACAGCACGATGCTCGGGTGATGGCCGAGCACGTCGACCATCGCGCGGGCTTGGCGCACCGCCGGCTTCCGGACGCCCCGGGCATAACCCCACTGGAGCGGGAAGTCCTGCCAGACGAGGAGCCCGGCGTCGTCGGCGGCGTCGTACAGCTCGGGACGCGACACGTGGGCGTGGAGCCGCAGCAGGTCGAGGTTCGCGTCCAGCGCAAGCTGCACGTCGCGTGCGAGCTCGGCCGGCGTCGCCTCGCCGAGCTGCATGCGCGACGGGCCCTGGTTCGAGCCCATCACGAACAGTCGCTCGCCGTTCACCCGGAGCTGCCAGCGCCGCCACTGCACTTCGCGGAACGCGGTGCGCAGGGTGCGTCGGTCGCTCGCCTCGCCCCCGACCTCGACGACGACCTCGACGTCGCAACGCGGCTGCTCGCCGAGGCGCCGCGGCCACCAGCGCGGCGGGTGATCGATGTCGAGCGTCCACGTGAGGTGGTTCTCGCCGCCGGCGAGGGTGACGTCCCTCGACACGTCGATGAGGACGCCGCCGTCGTCGGGCCCGGTCAGGCTGGCCCGCAACTGCGCCGGTCGTGGCGCGGGCTCGCCGTTCCTCGCGCCACCGGCGGCGTCCAGCGTGAGGTCGAGGAGTAGCCGGCCCCGTTCCTCCGTCGCCTCGATGCACACACAGCGGAGGCGAGCCAGCCGCACCGGTCCGGTCTCGACTACCCGTACCGGGCGCCACAGCCCACCCGGGTTCCAGTCCGGGTCGAGGTTGTCCCAGTGGGAGAAGACGCCTGTGACGAGCCGCTTGGCGGTGCGATCGGACTGGCGCGGGCAACCGACCTCCACTGCGAGCACGTGCTCGTCGTGGCGGCGTAGCGGATCGGTGATCTCGAACTCGTGGGGGAAGAAGTAGCCCTCGGTCGCGCCCAGATAGTCGGCGTCGAGCCACACGTCGCCGAAGTAGAAGAGACCGTCGAGGACGACGAAGGCGCGGCGATCGCCGTCGAGTGGCTGGCCGGCGAAACGGTGGCGGTAGAGCACGGGTCCGTCGGTGTCCGTAAAGCCGGGGGACGAGCGCCAGTGACCCGGGACGGTGATGTCGTCCCAGCCGGCGTCGTCGAACGCGCGCTCGACGAACCGCTGGTGCAGATCACCCTCGGCGATGTGAGCGCGCCACGAGCCCGAGAGGTCGCGCGCGCCGGGCTCCGGGCTCAGGTGGGCTTCGTCACTGCGCTCGCACGTTGCGGTGTGGCGCCGGGCTGGGTGGCGTCGGCGGTCGGGGGAGACGTCGGCGGCGGAGGCGGCGGGGCGCCGGTCGAGGTCGAGTCCCCCGCCTGCCGGCCGAGCTCCTTCTCGATCGCGCGGTGCTCCCAGCGCTTCACCCAGTCGCTCCCGCTGAAGAACACGCTGGCGCCGTGCAGCACGAGGCCCAGACCCCAGAACACCGTGGCCCACAGGAAATCCCAGCCGACGGCGGCGAGGAAGATGGCGTTGAGCACGACGAAGAAGAACGCGTGCACGTAGAAGCCCTTCTTCGCCTCGACCCGCCGCTTCGCCTCCTGGTACCGCTCGTCCTGCTCGTCCGCCATGCTGCGCTCCTCTCGGCGTTGCTCCGGGGTCGCTCAGCTTAGGGTCGCCGGTTGGCCCGGGGCATCCCGCTGATACGCTCCGATTGCGACGTGAGCGTCAGCGTCGACCGACGTTCTCCTCCTCTTTTCCTCGGAGTTTGCGATGACCCGTGCCGGCACCCTCGGTGAGCTGCGAGCAAGCGGCTGGGAGTCGCGGCCGGTCAAGGACGAGGTCCGGGCAAACGCGCTGGCCCGCATCGCGGCGGGCAAGCCGCTCGTCGACGGGGTCATCGGCTTCGATGACACGGTGCTCCCACAGCTCGAGAACGCTCTGCTCGCCGGCCACGACGTCATCTTCCTCGGCGAACGCGGCCAGGCGAAGACGCGCATCATCCGCTCGCTCGTCAGCCTCCTCGACGAGTGGACCCCGACGATCGCCGGGAGCGAGATTAACGACGACCCGTACGCACCGGTCTCGCAGCACGCCCGGTTGCTGGTGGCCGAACGTGGCGAGGACACCCCGATCGAGTGGGTGCACAGTGAGCGGCGGTTCGGGGAGAAGCTCGCTACCCCCGACACGTCGATCGCCGACCTGATCGGCGAGGTCGACCCGATCAAGGTCGCCGAGGGCCGCTACCTGGCCGACGAGCTCACGATCCACTACGGGCTCGTCCCGCGCACCAACCGCGGCATCTTCGCCATCAACGAGCTCCCCGACCTCGCCGAGCGCATCCAGGTCGGGCTGCTGAACGTGCTCGAGGAGCGCGACGTGCAGATCCGGGGCTACAAGATCCGGCTGCCGCTCGACCTGATGCTGGTGGCCTCGGCCAACCCGGAGGACTACACGAACCGTGGCCGCATCATCACGCCGCTCAAGGACCGTTTCGGCGCCCAGATCCGCACCCACTACCCGCTCGACGTCGACGTCGAGATGGACGTCGTCGCGCAGGAGGCGCAGCCGCTCGCCGCCGAGCAGCTCTCGGTGCACGTGCCCGAGTTCATGGCCGAGATCGTCTCAGAGATCACGCAGCAGGCCCGCCGCTCGCCGCACATCAACCAGCGCTCCGGCGTGTCCGTGCGCCTGTCGATCACGAACTACGAGACGCTCGTCGCCAACGCGTCACGACGCGCCTTGCGCAGCGGCGAGCGCGAGGTGGTGCCGCGGGTCAGCGACCTCGACGCCCTCGTCGCCTCGACCGCAGGGAAGATCGAGTTCGAGACACTCGACGACGGCCGCGAGGAGCAGGTGCTCGAGCGCATCGTCAAGGCGTCGGTGCTCGAGGTGTTCCGGGCCCGGACCCGACCCGAGCGCCTGGCACGGCTGGTGGCCGCGTTCGACGAGGGCGTCACGGTGCACACCGGCGAGGACGTCGCGGCGTCGGAGTACGCCGGGCTGCTCCCGAGGCTCGATGGCCTGCGCGACGCGCTCGCGGACCTCGGCGTGGGCGAGACGTCCGCCGGCGTCGCGTCAGCGGTCGAGTTCGTCCTCGAGGGACTCCATCTCTCCAAGCGCCTCAACAAGGACGCCGTCGGCGGCAAGGCCACGTACCGCGGCCGCGGCTGACCCCCTCGTTTTGGCGTCAAGGACGTGCGCATAGGGCACGTGGCTAACGCCAAAAGCCGTCCGGGCGCGGCACACTGGGAGCGTGAGCACGCGGCAGGTCGACATCGTCGACTACTACGCCGACCTTGGAGTGGCGCCCGACGCCTCGCCGGCCGAGATCGCGTCCGCCTATCGCGCCCTGGCGAAGTCCCTACACCCGGATGCGAGGCCGACCGATCCCGCCGCCGCCGACCGGTTCAAGCGCGTCGCAACGGCATACCGGGTGCTCGCCGACGTCGAACGCCGTCGTGACTACGACGAGCGGCGGGCGCACGGGCTCGCGCCCGTTGCGGCCGCAGAACGGCCGGTCGCGACGCCCCAAGTTGCCGCGTCGCCCAGCCGGCGCGGTGCCCGCTGGGCGATCGCCGGTGGCATCGCATGCTTTGTGCTGGGCATCGCGGCGACGGTGCTGATCATCTCTTTGCAACGGCACGACGCCGATCTGCGCAACCGAGGCACGCCCACCACCGCGACCGTCGTCCTGGACGGCACCGAGCGGCGACTGGAGTTCACGACCGCCAACGGTCGAACCGTCCACGCACCTGAGCCCGTGCGCACCGGCACGGGGGAGAAGCCGGTGGGCTCGCAGGTGCAGATCCGTTACGACCCCGATCATCCGACCGAGGTGATCACGAACGACGACAAGCTCGCCCGCGACATCACGCTATGGATCGTGGCAGTGAAGCTGCTCGTCGTCGGCGCGTTCTTCGTCTGGTGGGGCGCGCGCCGCCTGCGTCGGACTGCGTGACGGGTCGGTTCAGATCCCTCCGCCGCCCTGCTGTTCGTAGAAGCCGCACCCTTGGGCGGCGTAGCGGTTCACGTTCTCGACCGCCTTCTTGACCTTCGGGTCGTCCTTCACCGACGGATCCGCCTCGACCCGCCGCAAGGCGTCGACGAACGTTTGCGAGTCGGCCTCGATCTTGGCCGGAGCCGTGTCGACCATGCCCTGGACGAGCCGGATCTGCTCGTCAAGCTTGGCGCCCTTCGACAACCGGTCGTCGTAGCGGGCGGCCGCCCTGCAGAAGGCGAGGGGAGCCTTCAGCGCGTTTCCGCTGTCGGAGCTGCACGCGCCGGCGAAGACAGCTGCGACAAGGAGGACGACGGCCACGGCCAATCGCTTCGGCACGGCGTCGATTGTGGCGGAATGCGGCCGCGAACCGGGAGTCGTAGGGTGAAATGCGCACGACAAGTCGAGAGACCCACGGGGGGAGGCAGGAATGGCAGCAGAAGGTGTCGAAGGCAAAGCGACGATCCAGATTCAGGCGCCACCTGAGAAGGTGTACGCGATGATCACGGACGTCACCCGCATGGGCGAGTGGAGCCCGGAGTGCATGAGGGCGGAGTGGTTGGGCGGCGCCACGGGTCCCGCGGTCGGCGCACGGTTCAAGGGTCACAACAAGCTCAACTGGCTGATTCG
>DASYQJ010000144.1:0-33506 GCA_036005605.1 Acidimicrobiia bacterium | reverse complement strand
CAGCCGTGTCGCCTGCGAGAGCATGTGCACGACCGGCATGGCCGTCGTCGCCGGCGAGATCAGCTCGAACGCGCACCTCGACATCCCGCGGCTGGTCCGGGACACGATTCGGGGGATCGGCTACACGGACGCGTCGTACGGTTTCGACGGCAACTCGTGCGCGGTGATCACGTCGATCGACGAGCAGTCGTCCGACATCGCCCAGGGCGTCGACAAGGCGTTCGAGCTGCGCAGCGGCGAGGGTGACCATTACGACGAGGTCGGCGCCGGCGACCAGGGGATGATGTTCGGCTACGCCTGCGACGAGACCGCCGACCTCATGCCGATGCCGATCTGGCTCGCGCACCGTCTGGCGCAACGGCTGGCCGAGGTGCGGCGGGACGGCACGCTGCCGTTCGTCCGTCCGGACGGCAAGACGCAGGTGACGATCGAGTACGAGGACGGCGTCCCGAAGCGACTCTGCAACGTGCTGATCTCGACCCAGCACGAGCCCGGTCTGAACATCGAAGGGACGCTCAAGCCCGCGCTCGTCGAGCACGTCGTGACGCCGCTGCTGCCCGCGCAGTTCGCCGGCGACGACTTCGACATGCTCGTCAACCCGACGGGGAGCTTCGAGAAGGGCGGCCCGCACGCCGACTGCGGGCTCACCGGCCGCAAGATCATCGTCGACACGTACGGCGGCATGGCCCGTCACGGGGGCGGCGCGTTCAGCGGCAAGGACCCCACGAAGGTCGACCGGTCCGCGGCCTACGCGGTGCGGAACGTCGCCAAGAACGTGGTCGCGGCGGGCATCGCCCAGCGGTGCGAGGTGCAGGTCGCGTACGCCATCGGCGTGGCCCGTCCGGTCTCGGTCATGGTCGAGTCGTTCGGGACCTCCCAGATCGACCCGCTCAAGCTCGGCGCGCTGATCCAGGAGCACTTCGACCTGCGACCGGCGGCCATCATCGAGCGGCTCGACCTGCGGCGCCCGATCTACCAGAAGACCGCCGCGTACGGGCACTTCGGCCGGCGCGAGCCCACGTTCACGTGGGAGCGCACCGACGAGGCCGAGGTGCTGCGCAAGGCGGCGGAAGCGCTCGCATAGCCGAACCGCGGGTCTGCCGGGTCCAACCTGATCTCCCCGCCGTCGCGCGCGCATTCGACTACCTCGTCCCCGAGGACGCCGCCGGCATCGTGCGGGTCGGGACCATCGTGCGCGTCCCGTTGCACGGACGACGCGTGCGTGGTTGGATCGTCGCCGACGGCGTCGAGCCCGAAGCCCGGCGATCGGAGCTGCGACCGCTGGCCAAGGTCGTCTCGGCCGGACCGCCGCCAGAGGTGATCGAGCTGTGCCGGTGGGCGGCCTGGCGCTACGCCGGCCCGCTCCCGTTGCTGCTCCGGTCGGCATCACCGCCTAATGCTGTCCCGCCTTCAGGAGACCCCGAGCTCCACACGGCCGTCTTTCCTCCGCGCGAGGCGCCCGCCGGGATCGACGCCGCCGCCGTCGACGCGCTCGTCACCCGGGAACGCAGCGTGTTCGCGTGGCCGCCGAGCGCCGAGTTGCAGGACCTCGTCGGGGCGCTGGTCGCGAGCGAGGCGTCCACGATCGTCGTCGCGCCCGACTCGCGCCGCGTGCGCGCGCTCGTCGACGATCTCCGGCGATGCGGCCGGGAAGTGATCGTCGTGCGCGGGAACGAGCCCGACGCGCGGCGCACCGAGAGCTGGCACCGCGCCCGTGCCGGCGCGACGGTCGTCGTGGGCGGGAGGGTCGCCGTGCTCGCGCCCGTTCCCGACCTTGCCGCCATCGTCGTTCTCGACGAGGGCGACGAATCGCTCAAGGAGGAGCGCGTTCCGACGTGGAACGCCCGGGAGCTCGCGCTCGAACGCGCCCGCCGCGCCGGCGCCCGGTGCACGCTCGTGAGCCCGGCACCGACGCTCGAGGCCGAGACGGCGGCGGGTCCGCCGGCGCGACCGAGCAGCCCGTTCGAACGCGACGGCTGGCCACGCTTCGGCGTCGTCGATCTGCGTGACGAGCCGCCCGGGCGAGGGTTGTTCTCGGACGCTCTCACCGCCGCGCTTCACACGACGGTTGACCGGGGCGCCCGAGCCGTGTGTGTCGTGAACCGCAAAGGCCGCGCCCACCTGCTCGTCTGCCGGCAATGCGGGCACATCGCGCAGTGCGAGGTCTGCGACGCCGCGGTCGCAGAGACGGAGGGCGGCCTCGTATGCCGGCGGTGCGGGACCGAGCGGCCGCGCGTCTGCCTGCATTGCCACAGCACTCGCTTCGCCCGTCGCCGGCCCGGGGTCACGCGGGTGCGCGAGGAGATGGCTGCGCTGCTGTCTCGGGTGACGGTGGCGGAGGTCGATGCCGCGACCACCGCCCTCCCGTCGGCCGCGGTGCTGGTGGGAACGGAGGCCGTGCTCCACCGCGCCGACGCGGCCCCGGCCGGGATCGAGTTGGTTGCGTTCCTGGAGTTCGATCAGGAGCTGCTCGCGACGCGCTACCGAGCCGCCGAACAGGCACTCTGGCTGCTGGTTCGCGCCGCCCGCGTCGTCGGAGGGAGACGCGGCGACGGGCGCGTGCTGGTGCAGACCCGGGTGCCCGATCACGACGTGATCGAGGCCGCGCTCGCCGCCGAGCCGACGATCGTCGCCGACGCAGAGCGCGCCCGACGACGCATCCTCGGATTCCCGCCCTTCGGAGGGCTGGCGGAGGTGAGCGGAGCGCCCGACGCGGTGGACGTCGCGTGTGGGGCTCTGCGCGCAGTTCGCGCAGTGCGGGTCTTGGGTCCCGTCGCGGTCGGGGCGTCGTCCCGCGCGCTCGTCCAGGCGGAATCCGCCGATGTGCTCTGCGACGCGCTCGCCGAGGTCGATCTCACCCCCGCCCGCGAGCGCGGTCGCCTGCGCGTCGATGTGGACCCCCTCCGGGTTTGACCCTTCATGGCCGTTCGGGCCGAAGAAGGCGGCCGGTACACTCGACGCGGCGACGGCGGCTTTGCCGACCGTGGCCGCAAAGCCGGAGCTTGCGACGCGACAAAGGAAATTATGGCTACACATCCTGTCCGCCTGTTCGGGGATCCCGTCCTGAAGCAGCGTTCGCGCGAGGTCGAGGACCTCAACGGGACGCTGGTCGGGCTGGCGGAGAGCATGTACGAGACGATGTACGAGGCGCTCGGCTTGGGCCTGGCCGCGCCGCAGATCGGCGTGCAGCGGCGCATCTTCACGTACGACGTCGGTGAGGGCCCGCACGTGATCGTCAACCCCGAGATCGTCGAGGCCTCGGGGGAGTGGGTCTACAACGAAGGCTGCCTGTCGGTGCCCGGCATGCACTTCGACATCGTCCGCCCCAAGGTCGTCACGCTCCGAGGCATCGGGCTCGACGGCAACGACGTCGTGATCGAGGCCGACGAGGTGCTGGCGCGGCTGTTCCAGCACGAGATCGACCACCTCGACGGCGTGCTGCTCCTCGACCGCCTCGAGCCGGACGAGCGCAAGCGCGCGCTGCGGGCGATCCGCGAGCAGGACCTCGCGACCATCCCGCGGGGCGCCGGTCCCGCTCTCTGATCGCGGCGCGCCCACGGTGCGCCTCGTCTTCCTCGGGACGCCCGTCGACGCGGTCGCGCCGCTGCGGGCTCTCGTGGAAGCCGGCCACGAGGCCGCCCTCGTGCTGACCCAACCGGACCGGCGGCGCAGCCGCGGTGGCGGCGACGACCCGAGCCCCGTGAAGCAGGCCGCGACCGAGCTCGGGACACCGGTGCTGACTCCGACGCGCGCCCGCGAGGCGATCGCGGACGTCGCCGCGACGGGGGCGCAGCTCGGCGTGGTGGTCGGGTTCGGTCAGCTCCTGCCGCCCGCGTTCCTCGACGCGCTGCCGCACGGATTCGTGAACCTGCATTACTCGCTGCTCCCGCGGTGGAGAGGCGCCGCTCCCGTCGAGCGCGCCATCCTCGCCGGTGACACCGAGACCGGCGTATGTCTCATGCGCATCGAGGAGGGCCTGGACACCGGCGGGATCTACGCGTCGGTATCGACGCCGATCGAGCCCGAGGAGACGGCGGGCGAGCTTCACGAGCGGCTCACCGCGCTGGGCACGCGTCTGCTGCTCGAGTATCTGCCGCTGGTGCCCGAGACCGAGCCGGTTCCGCAGGAGGGTGAGCCGACGTACGCCGAGAAGCTCACCGTGGACGAGTTCCAGATCGACGGGTCGCGACCGGCGACAGAGGTCGCGCGCGTCGTTCGCGCCGGGAACCCGCGACCGGGCGCATGGATGGTCGTCGATGGGAAGCGCGTGAAGGTCTGGCGCGCCCGACCCGAGCCCGGCGACGGCGAGCCGGGCGTCGTCCGCCGGCCGGGCGAGCTGGTGACCTCCGGCGGCGTCCTGCGGCTCGACGAGGTGCAACCCGAGGGCAAGCCGCGCATGACCGGCCAAGCGTGGATGGCGGGTCTGCGCGACCGCGCGCTCGCGGTGGAGGCGGTCGCAGCGTCGTGACGAGCCGCGAGACGGCGTTCGCGGCCTTGCTCCGTGTCGAGGACGGCGCGTACTCGAACGTCTTGCTTCCCACGATGTTGCGCGATTCCGCCCTCGACACCCGCGACCGAGCCTTCGTCACGGACCTCGTGTACAGCACGCTCCGGCAACAGCGCGCGCTCGACTACCTCGTCGGGCTGGCGGCCGATCGGCCGGTCGAAGAGCTCGACCCCCCGACCCGGGTGGCGCTGCGACTCGGCGCGTACCAGCTGACCCGGGACGTGCCCGCCCACGCGGCCGTGGGCGAGACCGTCGCCGTCGCTCCCCTCCGCGCGCGCGGCTACGTGAACGCGGTGTTGCGCGCGCTGGCCGGCATCGGCCCGCAGTGGCCGTGGCCGGGCGGCGAGGACGTCGGTGCGCTGGCCGTGCGACTGTCGTACCCCGACTGGATCGTCGAAGAGCTCGTGGCCCAGTACGGCCCCGCCGACGCGCGCTCCAGCCTCGAGGTCGCCAACGAGCCGCCTCCGGTTGCGCTCCGCGTCAACAGCGAACGCGCCACCGTGGAAGCGGTGGCCGACGAGCTGCGCGCCGTCGGAGTCGAGGTGAGCCGGGGGACCCTCGTGGACGAGGCGCTTCTCGCGCGCGGGATCGGCGATCCGGCGCGGCTCGCCGCCGTCGCCGACGGTCGGGCCACGCCGCAGGACGAAGCCAGCCAGGCCGTTGTGCGCATCCTCGATCCGCAGCCCGGCGAGACGGTCGTCGACGCCGCTGCCGCCCCCGGTGGCAAGGCGACCGCCATCGCCGAGCGAGTGGGGGAGCACGGGCGGGTCGTCGCCTGCGATCTGCATCCCGGGCGCATCCGCCTGGTCGCTTCGGCGCGCGACCGGCTCGGACTCGGCCGGCTCCTCCCGGTCGTCGCCGACGGCCGGTCGCTCCCCCTCCGACGTGCGTGCGCCGACCGGGCTCTGGTCGACGCGCCGTGCAGCGGCCTGGGCGTCCTCCGCCGCCGCGCCGAGCTGCGATGGCGCATCCGGCAGGACGATCTCCCGCGGCTGGTCGAACTCCAGCGCGACCTCCTGCGCGGCGCAGCGGAAGCGGTCAGGCCGGGCGGTGTCGTCGTGTACTCGGTATGCACGCTCACCGGCGACGAGACCACCGGCGTCGACGCCTGGGCGGAGCGTGAGCTCCCGCAGCTCGTCGCCGATCCGCCGCCGGGCGCGCCGTGGCGACCGCGCGGGAGAGGTGCGGTCTTGCTCCCGCACGATGCCGACTCGGACGGGATGTATGTCCTCCGGCTTCGCCGCTCATTTGGCGCCGTCGCAAGCTCCGGCTCTGCGGCGCGGTCGGCAAAGCCGCCGCCGCCGCACATAGGGTGATGTCATGACCGGGGCCAAGCTCGCGCCGTCGATCCTGTCGGCCGACTTCGCCCAGCTCGCCGACGACATCGAACGCGTCGCCACCGAGGCCGACCTCCTCCACGTCGACGTGATGGACGGGCACTTCGTGCCCAACCTCACGATCGGGCCCCCGGTCGTGAAGTCGTTGCGCAAGCGCACCGATCTGCATCTCGATTGCCACCTCATGGTGGACAACCCGGGGGATCTCCTCGAGGACTTCGCCGACGCCGGTGCCGACGGTTGCACCGTGCACATCGAGCTCGGCGACCCACGACCGCTCTTCGCGACGATGCGCGATCTCGGCCTGCGCGTCGGGCTCACGCACAACCCCGAGACGCCCGTCGACTCGGTGCTGCCGTACATCGAGGAGATCGACGTCCTGCTGTTCATGAGCGTGCACCCCGGCTTCGGCGGGCAGGCCTTCATCCCGTCGGTACTCGACAAGCTCACCCGCGCCCGCCACCTCGTCGACGAGCGCGGGCTGCCGGTCGAGCTCGAGATCGACGGCGGTATCAACCGGGAGACCGCGCCGCGGGCGGCCGCCGCCGGTGCCGACATCCTCGTGGCCGGGAGCGCCATCTTCCACGCCGACGACCCTGCCGCGGCGGCCCGGCAGATCCGTGCGGCGGCATGGCCGGCGACGTCGTGATCGGGTGACCCTCCGGGCCAAGGTGCTGACGGTGTCCGACGGCGTCGCCGCCGGATCGCGCGACGACAAGTCGGGGACCGCGCTCGTCGCCCGCCTGCACGACGCCGGTTACGAGGTCGCCGCCCACGAGGTGAGCGCGGACGGTCGTGACGCCGTAGGCGACGCGCTGCGCGCGTTGACCGCAGGCTTTGCGGGGCTCGTCGTGACGACGGGCGGGACCGGCTTCGGGCCCCGTGACCTCACGCCCGAGGGGACGCGCTCGGTGATCGAGCGCGAGGCGCCGGGCCTGGCCGAGGCCATGCGCCGGGTGAGCGATCGCGGCGACCGGCCGTTCGGGATGCTGTCGCGGGGCGTGTGCGGTGCGGTGGGGCAGGCGCTGGTCTGCAACCTCCCGGGATCGTCGAGCGGTGCCATCGAGTGCCTCGAGGCCGTTCTCCCCGCACTGCCCCACGCCCTGGAGCTGCTGGCCGGCGAGCACCCCCATTGAACCCGGAATTGAAACACGTTATACTTTCATCCGGCTACAGTTGACTCGTTAGTCAAGTATGAAAACAGAGCAGAGCCCTCGGGGTTTGGGTGCAAGTCCCGACCGGCGGTAGCCGCAGGCACGGCCTGCGGGAGCCCGCGAGCCCACGGCCGCCAGCCGTGTGGTTGATCCGGTGAGAAGCCGGAGCCGACGGTGAGAGTCCGGATGGGAGAGGGTGTTCGGCGGCGCGCCGCGCGTGGCGTGCCCGCCGCGCCATCCCCGCGCCCGAGGTCTCGGCAGAGATCCTGAGATCGAGGTGCGCCGGTGAAGGCCACGGACAGCGATCTGATCGCCCGGGCGGTCGCACTGGGCGAGCACGGACGCAGGTCCGCGTCGCCAAACCCCTGGGTCGGCAGCGTCGTCGTTGACGAGCAGGGTGCGATCGCCGGCGAGGGCTGGCATCAACGGCCGGGCACCCCGCACGCCGAGGCCCACGCCCTCGATGCGGCGGGGGAGCGGGCCCGCGGCGGCACCGCTTACGTCACGCTCGAGCCCTGCGCCTTCCAGGGGCGTACGCCCCCGTGCGCTGACGCGCTGATCGCGTCCGGCGTCCGGCGCGTCGTGGTGGCGCTCGAGGACCCGGACACGAGAGTCGCGGGCCGCGGGCTGGCACGGCTCCGTGCCGCCGGGCTCGACGTCGAGGTCGGCCCGGGCGCGACGAGCGCGCGCCGGTCGCTGGCGCCGTACCTGCACCACCGCCGCACCGGACGGGCGTGGTGCCTGGTGAAGACGGCGATGAGCCTCGACGCCAAGACGGCGGCGGCCGACGGTTCGTCACGCTGGATCACCGGCGTCGCCGCACGCGCCGACGCCCATCGCCTGCGGGCCGAGTCGCAGGCGGTCGTGATCGGTGCCGGCACCGCGCTCGCCGACCATCCGTCGCTCACGGCTCGCGATGTCCACCCTCCCGTGGATCGCCAGCCGCTGCGCGTTCTCCTCGACGCCCGCGGCCGCGTTCCGGCGGCCGGGCCCCTCTTCGACGCCGCGCTGGCGCCCACGCTGGTCGTCACCACCGAAGCCGCACCGTCCGAGGCGGTGGACGCCTGGCAGGCGGCGGGGGCGAAGGTCGAGACCGTCCCGGCGGCGGCGGGAGGCGTCGACCTCGAAGCGACGCTCGACCTCCTCGGCCGCCGCGACGTCCTGCAGGCGATGATCGAAGGCGGCGCGACCCTGCACGGCGCGCTGCTCGCCGCCGGGTTGGTCGACCGTCTCGTCGCGTACGTCGCGCCCACCGTGCTCGGCCCCGGTGGACTTCCTGCGTTTCCCCAGCCCGACCTGGGCACGATCGCCGACGCCGAAGCATGGCAGCTGCTGTCGGCCACGACCCTCGACGACGACGTCCGCCTCGAGTACGAGCCCGAGGAAGGCTGACGTGTTCACGGGCATCATCGAGGAGCTCGGGCGGGTCCGCGCCATCGACCATCGTGAGGGAGGAGCGCGCCTCGTGATCGCGGCTACGACGGTCCTCGCCGACGCGCGCGCCGGCGACTCGATCGCGGTGAACGGTTGCTGCCTGACGGTCGTCGACTGCGGTGACGGGTGGTGGGCAGGCGACGTCGTGATCGAGACGATGGAGCGCACCGCGCTCGGATCGCTCGGAGCGGGCGAGCCGGTGAACCTCGAACGGCCGTTGCGGCTGTCCGACCACCTCGGTGGCCACCTGGTGCAGGGGCACGTTGATGCCATCGGGCACGTCGCCGCCAAGGCGCCGCTCGCCGACGGGTCGACCCGCTTCATGTTCTCGGCGCCGCCCGACGTGCTCCGCTACGTCGTCGAGAAGGGCTCGGTGGCGATCGACGGGATCAGCCTCACGGTCGCGTCCCTCGGCGACGGCGCCTTCGACGTCGCCGTCATACCGCACACGCTCGCGGTCACCACCCTGGGCCACAAGGAGCGGGGCGCCGCCGTGAACCTGGAAGCCGACCTCATTGCCAAGTACGTCGAGCGTCTGCTCGTCCCTACCTCCCGCGAAGGGAATTGACGATGCCGTTCACCACGATCGAGAACGCGATCGATGCGATCGCCCGAGGCGAGGCGGTCGTCGTCGTCGACGACGCCAATCGCGAGAACGAGGGCGATCTGATCATCGCGGCGGAGAAGACGACGCCCGACACGCTGGCGTTCATGGTCCGCCACACGAGCGGCGTGATCTGCATGCCGCTCGAGGGCACCCGGCTCGACGAGCTGCAGCTGCCGATGATGGTGGCCGAGAACACGACTGCCTACCGCACCGCGTTCACTGTGTCGGTCGATGCCAAGCGCGGCACGACCACCGGCATCTCGGCCGCCGACCGCACGACCACGGTGCACGCGCTCATCGACCCGCAGACGCGGCCCGACGACCTCGCCCGCCCCGGCCACATCTTCCCGTTGCGGTACCGGGAGGGCGGCGTGCTCAAGCGCGCCGGCCACACCGAGGCGGCCGTCGACCTCGCCCGTCTCGCCGGGCTCTCGCCGGCGGGCGTGCTGGCGGAGGTCGTGAACGACGACGGGACGATGTCGCGGCTGCCCGAGCTCGAGCGCTTTGCCACGGAGCACGGCCTCGCCATGATCTCGATCGCCGACCTCATCCGGTACCGCCGTCATCGCGAGAAGCTGGTGAAGCGGATCTCCGAGGCGCGCATCCCCACCAAGTACGGGGAGTTCACCGCGTACGTGTTCGAGTCGCTGCTCGACGGCACAGAGCACATGGCGTTCGTGCGGGGCGAGGTCGCCGGCAAGTCCGACGTGCTCGTGCGCGTCCACTCCGAATGCCTCACCGGTGACGTGTTCGGGTCGATTCGCTGCGACTGCGGGCTGCAACTCGACCTCGCGCTCGAACGCGTCGCCGAGGAGGACGAAGGCGTGATCGTGTACCTCCGTGGGCACGAGGGACGAGGGATCGGCCTCGGCCACAAGCTGCGCGCGTACACGCTCCAGGACCAAGGCCGCGACACCGTCGAAGCCAACGTCGAGCTCGGCTTCCCGATCGACTCGCGCGAGTACGGCATCGGGTCGCAGATCCTCGTCGACCTCGGCATCACGACCATGCGGGTCATGACCAACAACCCGGCGAAGTACGGAGGGCTCGAGGGCTACGGCCTCGAGATCGTCGAACGGGTTCCGTTGCGGTCCCGGCCGACGGACGAGAACATCGCGTACCTGCGTGCCAAGCAGGAGAAGATGGGCCACCTGCTGGAAATCGAGGACGAAGGCCTCGGTCGTAGTTAGCCTCGTACACACATGGGCAAGTACACGGAGTACGAAGGCAAGCCCGACGCCACCGGCATGCGTCTCGCGATCGTCGCCGGGCGGTTCAACGACGACATCACCAAGCTGCTGCTCGACGGCGCGCAGGCCGAGCTCGCCGAGCACGGACTCGATCCCGACTCGGTCCCGGTGGTGTGGGTTCCGGGCGCGTTCGAGATCCCGCTCGTCGCGAAGCGACTCGTCGAGTCGGGCGAGCTCGACGGCGTGGTCTGTCTCGGCGCCGTGATCCGCGGCGACACTCCGCACTTCGACTTCGTCGCCGGCGAGTGCGCCTCGGGCATCAGCCGGGTCGCTCTCGACACCGGCGTGCCGATCGCCTTCGGCGTGCTCACGACCGACGACTTGGACCAGGCCCTCGCCCGCGCCGGAGGGGCCGAGGGCAACAAGGGCGCCGAGGCGGCCGCCACCGCGGTCGAGATGGTCGATCTGCTCCGCCAGCTGGGAAAGCAGGGCTGAGCGTGTTGCGCCTCGTGCTCCCCAAGGGCTCGCTCGAGCAGGCGACGTTGCAGCTGTTCGAGGACGCCGACCTGGCCGTGAGCCGGAGCTCGGGCGTCGACTACCGGGCGTCGATCGACGACCCGCGCGTCGCCGATGTCCGCATCCTGCGGCCCCAGGAGATTCCGCGCTACGTCGCCGACGGCCTCTTCGACGTGGGCGTCACGGGCCGCGACTGGGTGGAGGAGACGGGCGCCGACGTCGTGACGCTGACTGAGCTGCACTACTCGAAGGCGACCGCCCGGCCCATCAACGTCGTGCTCGCAGTGGCGACCGACGCGCCCTATCGAGGAGTCACCGACCTTCCTTCCGGGGTGCGCATCCACACCGAGTACCCCGAGCTGACCCGCCGCTACTTCGAGAAGCACGGCGTCGACGCCGAGATCTCGCTCTCGTACGGGGCGACCGAGGCCAAGGTGCCGGAGATCGCGGACGCGGTCGTCGAGATCACCGAGACCGGCCGGGCGTTGCGCGCGGCCGGCCTGAAGGTGCTGGACACGATCCTCGTCTCGCACACCGAGCTGATCGCCAACCCCGAGGCGCACGCCGACCCCGACCGGCGCAAGGCGATGGAGCAGATCCAGACATTGCTCAGCGGCGCTCTCGAAGCACGCGGCCGCGTGCTCGTGAAGCTCAACGTCGAGGAAGCCCGTCTCGACGACGTGATCGCGTTGCTCCCGGCACTGCGGTCACCGACCGTGTCGAAGCTGGCCGGCGACGGTGGCTACGCAGTGGAGACGGTCGTCGCCAAAGCCGAGATCAACACGCTCATCCCCGCGCTCAAGGAGCACGGCGCCACCGGCATCATCGAGCTGCCGATCGCCAAGATCGTCCATTGATCGCCCACCTGCGCGGGCGCGTACGCAATTTCGACGAGCGCCGCGGCAAGGGCGAGATCACGAGCGAGGACGGCAAGGTCTTTGCGTTCCACTCCGCGGCGATCGCAAACGGCAGCCGCAGGATCGCCGAGGGAGCTCAGGTGGAGTTCGACGTCGTAGCCGGCGTTCCGGGTCGCTGGGAGGCCGCGGCGATCGAGAAACGGTCGGGTTAGCGCCAGCGCCAGCGCCAACGGGCTGCACTGTCCTCGTCGGAGTCGGCGCGGGCGATGCTCGAGAGGTTGCCCGCGCTGTTCACGAGCGAGACGTGCGTGAACGCCTGGGGAAAGTTGCCGAGTTGGCGCTTGGCGACCGGGTCGTACTCCTCGGCGAGGAGCCCGACGTCGTTCGCCAGGCCGACCAGCCGCTCGAAGAGGGCGCGTGCTTCGTCCACGCGGCCCATGAGCGCGAGGTTGTCGGCCAGCCAGAACGTGCACGGCAGGAACACGCCCTCACCGGGCGGCAGCCCGTCGACCTTCTCGTCGGTGGTGTACCGGGCGACGAAGCCGTCGGTCGTGAGCTCCTTCTGTATCGCGGCCACGGTGCCTTGCATCCGCTCGTCATCGGCGGGGAGGAACCCGACGAGCGGCATCATCAGCAGTGCGGCATCGAGATTGCTCGAGCCGTACGACTGCACGAAGGTATTGCGGTCGGCGTCGAAGGCCTTGGTACACACTTCGTCGTGGATCTCGTCCCGCGTGTCCTTCCATCGCGCGAGTCTCGCCGCGTCGGCCTCGGCCGGGTGGTTCTCGAAGAAGCGGACGACGCGGTCGAACGCGACCCACGCCATGACCTTCGAGTGGGTGAAGTGCTGGCGAGGGCCGCGCACCTCCCAGATGCCCTCGTCGGGCTGCTTCCACTCGTTCTCCAGGAAGTCGAGCAACGCGACGATGAGGTTGAACGTGTTCACATCGCGCTCGGCGATGGCGCCGATCCGGCTCTGGTACAGAGCGTCGATCACTTCGCCGTACACGTCGAGCTGGAACTGCTCGGACGCCGCGTTCCCGATCCGGACCGGATGTGACCCCTCGTACCCGGGAAGCCAGGACACCTCCCACTCGGTCAACCGCCGCTCGCCGGCGGCGCCGTACATGATCTGCAGGTCGGACGGCTCCCCGGCGACAGCGCGCAGAAGCCATGAGCGCCATTCCTTCGCTTCCTCTTCGTAGCCGGCGTGCAGGAGCGCGAGGAGCGTGAACGTCGCGTCGCGCAGCCAGCAGAACCGGTAGTCCCAGTTGCGGACGCCACCGATGAATTCCGGCAGAGACGACGTCGGCGCGGCCACGATGCCCCCGGTCGGGGCGTACGTGAGCGCCTTGAGCGTGATCAGGGACCGCTGCACGATCTCGCTCCACTCACCGTCGTACCCGGACTTCTTCGTCCAGTCGTGCCACCACGACATCGTGCGCGAGAGCGCCCGCGTGGGGTTGGCCGCATGCGGCACGCTCTCATGCGACGGGAACCAGGCGAGCGTGAACGGCACCCGCTCGCCGCGCCGGACTGTGAAGTCGGCCACCGTCGAGTGGCCCACCCCTCGAGTCTCGACCGGCGTGCGGAGCACGAGCGCGTCCGGGCCCGCGACGGCGACGAGCGCGCCATGGACGTCACGGACCCACGGGATGATCGAGCCGTAGTCGAATCGGATCGTGAGGTGCATCTGCATCGGCACCTCACCTTCCAGACCTTCGACGATCCTCACGATGTCGACCGTCTTCTCCCGGATGGGCATGAAGTCGGTAACGCGCACCGACCCCTCGGGCGTGTCGAACTCGGTCTCGAGCACGAGCGTGCCGTTGTGGTACCGCCGGCGGGTCGCGCGGCCGCCGGCGGCGGGAGCGAGTAGCCAGCGCCCGCTGTTCTCGTCGCCCAGGAGCGCGGCGAAGCACGCGTCGCTGTCGAAGCGCGGCGCGCACATCCAGTCGACCGAGCCGTCGTCGCCGATGAGCGCGGCGGTCTGGGTGTCCCCGACTATGGCGTACTGCTCGATGCGCGACGACACTGTCGGTTGACGCTATCCGCTGTCGTCGCCTGCTTCGTCGTCACCTGGCTCGGCGCGCCGGCTGATCTCGACGAACGCGAGACGCAGTTGCGCCAACGCTTCACGGAGCGGCTCCTGGTGGCGGCCGAGCCGACCCTCCAACCCTTCGACGAGCGCGGCGACGCCGTCGATGGCGAGCCGAGCTTCCTCGAGGTCGGGGGCGGTTCCCTCCTCGGCCGAGAGATGCAAGAGCGCGAGCTCCCACAGCCCGATGGCGTGGTTGGCGACGATGTCGGCTACCGGTGTTTGCGCGAGCTGCTCGCGTAAGGCACGCAGCTGTTCACGGGCCGCCTCGTCCTCGGGGCCGCCGGCGCCGGCCTCATCGGTCGGGGCACTGGATCGGGGTTCTTCCGGGTCGTTCCCTCCGCCCGGCGTCCAAAGTGAGCTCACGCTGATATCCTGACCTCTTCACATCAGAGCTGGGAAGTGGGACCGGCGTTTGCCGCTTTCCCCACCCGGCCGACCTTCCCGCCGCGGCGGGTGGGGCCGAGCCCGGGTTCGTTGTCACGGCCGCCCCAGCGGTCGAGCGATGGCGGACTTCCCGAGTCCGCCATCTTCGCGTCCTGTCCCGGAGTACCAGGCCGGATGGAAGCGGGGCAACGGACCCAGTTCAGCAGCGCTAGCAGCGAGGTGATCACATAGCCACAGACGACGCCAGGATCAACGACCGGATTCGGGCACGCGAGGTCCTGCTCATAGGAGCAGGGGGCGAGCAACTCGGGGTCAAGCCTCTGCCGGAGGCACTCACGATCGCCCGTGAGGAAGAGCTCGATCTCGTCGAGGTTGCGCCGAACGCCAATCCACCTGTGTGCCGGATCATGAACTACGGCCGGTACAAGTACGAGCAGGAGCAGCGGCGCAAGGAATCGCGAAAGAAGGCCACGAACGTCGTCGTCAAGGAAATGAAGTTCCGGCCCAAGATCGACGAGCACGATTACGTGACGAAGATGAAGCACGTCGAGCGCTTCCTGGCGGAAGGCTCGAAGGTCAAGCTGACGATCATGTTTCGTGGTCGGGAGGTGTTCCATCCGGAGTTGGGGTTGCGGATCCTGGAGCGCGTCGCCGAGCAGGTGAGTGAGATCGCGATCGTCGAGTCGGCACCACGTCAGGACGGTCGGAACATGACGATGGTTCTGCACCCGATCAAGCGCCCGGCCAAGGCTCGAGCAGCCGCGGCGCCGCCGCCGGCGACGGGGAACGGCAGCGAAGGAGAGCAGTGATGCCGAAGATGAAGACACACCGGGGGGCGGCCAAGCGGTACCAGGTCACGGGGTCGGGCAAGATCCGGCGCCGGAAGGCGTTTCGCTCGCACCTGCTCGAGAAGAAGTCGAGCCGCCGGACCCGCCGTCTCGGTCGTGGAGCGGAGGTCACCGGCGCCGACCGCAAGCACGTCGAACGTCTGCTGGGCCGGTAAACCGAACGCGGCGCGCCAACCGCCGCGCATGCAGGAGGCGATCCACGATGGCCAGGGTGAAGCGCTCCGTCCAAGGAAAGAAGCACCGCCACGCCGTGCTCGAGAAAGCCTCGGGCTACTCCGGCGCGAAGAGCCGCGGGTTCCGGAAGGCCAACGAGCAGGTCATGCGCTCGCTTCGGTACGCCTATCGCGACCGTCGGGCGCGCAAGGGTGAGTTCCGGCGGCTTTGGATCGTACGGATCAACGCCGCATGCCGGCAGCACGACATCTCGTACTCGCGCTTCGTGGCAGGACTCAAGGCTGCCGACATCGACGTGGACCGCAAGATCCTCGCCGACCTCGCGGTGCACGACTCGGCTGCGTTCGGCGCGCTGGTCGCGGTCGCTCGCGAGGCACTGCAAGCGGCCTGAGGAGCCCGTGCCGGCGCTCGGCCCCCGGCATCATCGAGTACGGCGCCTCCGCGACCTCATTCGGGACCCGCGCGCCCGCCGCGCCGAGCGAGCGTTCGTCGTCGAGGGCCCGCGTGTGTTGGCCGCGGCACTCGACCGCGGCGCCGAGCTCGAGAGCGCGTACATCGGACCCGGAGCCGACCGCGCCTTCGCGCCGTTGGTCGCGCGGCTCCGCGACCTCGACATCCCGATCGAAGAGCTGAAGGAAGGCGTGCTCGAGCGAATCGGCGACACGGTGACCCCGCAGCCCGTGCTCGCCGTGGCGGAGATGACGCGCCCCGACCTCGACGACGTGAGCGCGGACGGACTCGTGCTCGTGGCGGTGACGGTGCGCGACCCGGGCAACGCCGGCACGCTGCTGCGCAGCGGGGAGGCGGCGGGAGCGGTGGGAGTACTGTTCTGCGGCAATTCGGTGGATCCGCACGCCCCGAAGGTGGTGCGATCCTCGGGCGGAGCGGTGTTCGGAATTCCCGTAGTGGAGGCGGACGACCCGGTGAAGGTGCTCGACGTGCTCGGCCGGCACGGACGACGCCGACTCGCGGCCGTCGCCGCAGGCGGCGAGGACCTCGAACGTGTCGATCTCACCGGATCGGTCGCGATCGTGCTCGGCAACGAGGCGTCCGGCATTCCTACGGAGCTCGTCTCGAACCTCGACGGGCAGATCACCATCCCGGTCGAACCGCCGGCCGAGTCGCTCAACGTCGGGATGGCCGGCACCGTGATCGCCTTCGAGGCGGCCCGCCAGCGGCGAGCGGCGCGGTGAACCTGGCCGAAGCGCAGCAGCTGCTCGAACGAGCCGAGTCCGAAGCGGCGATGGCGGCCGAAGCAGTGGCCGAGCTCGAAGAGCTCGCCGAGCTGGAGCGCAGGTACGTCGGCCGAAGGTCGCCGGCGGCGCAGGTGACCGAGGCGATCAAGTCGCTCGCACCCGAGGACCGGCGGCCGGCGGGCCAGGCGGTCTCGGACTACAAGGCGGCGATCGCCGAGGTGATCGAGCGCCGGCGCGCGGCAATCGTCGCGAGCGGGGCGGCCGGCGGACCCGGGGGCGAGCGTCTCGATCTGACCTCCGGCGGGCACGGCCGCGTCCGCGGGCACCTGCACCTCGTCACGCAGATCCAGCGCGAGCTGGAGGACATCTTCGCCGGACTCGGATATCGCGTCGCCGAAGGCCCCGAGGTCGAGGACGACTGGCACAACTTCGAGGCGCTCAACATCCCGCCCGCGCACCCGGCGCGCTCGATGCAGGACACCTTGTACGTGCGGCTCGGTCGCGACGAGCAGGTGATGCTGCGGACCCACACCTCGCCCGTGCAGATCCGCACGATGGAAGCGAACGAGCCGCCGATCTACGTCGTCGCGCCCGGCCGCACGTACCGCAACGAGACGCCGGGACCGCGCAACTCGCCGGTGTTCCACCAGATGGAGTGCCTGGCCGTCGATCGTGGCATCACGCTCGCAGACCTGTTCGGCACGATCGAGGTCTTCGTGAAGCGCTTGTTCGACGACGAAACCGTCCGCACGCGCTTCCGCTCCGATTACTTCCCCTACACCGAGCCGTCGGCGGAGCTGGCGGTCAGCTGCATCTTCTGCCACGGCGAGGGATGTCGCGTGTGCTCCCACACGGGCTGGATCGAGCTCGGCGGCTGCGGGATGGTCGACCCGAACGTGTTCGAGGCGGTCGGGTACGACCCGGAGGAATGGCAGGGCTTCGCGTTCGGCTTCGGGCTCGAGCGGATTGCGATGATCCGCTACGGGATCGACGAGATCCGCACGTTCTTCGACGGCGACATCCGCTTCCTGGCCCAGTACTGATGCACTGATGCGCGCACCACTGTCCTGGATCCGCGAGTTCACGCCTGTCGAAGCCTCGACCGACGAGCTGGTCTCGGCGCTCAACCAGGTCGGGCTGGAGGTCGAGGGCGTCGACGAGCCCGGCCGCGACGTGCGCGGGGTGATCGCGGCGCGTGTTGTCGACGTCGTGAGGCATCCCAAAGCCGACAAGCTGACTCTCGTCGACATCGACTTCGGAAGTGACTCCACCAGGGTCGTGTGCGGCGCCGAGAACGTCGCCGCCGGCGACGTCGTCCCCTACGCCCCGGCGGGCGCGCATCTCCCGGAGCCGTTCGGGGTCCTCGAACGCCGGACGATCCGGGGGGTCACCTCCGACGGAATGCTCCTCGCTCCCGACGAGCTCGGCCTCGGCGACGACCACGAGGGGATCGTCCACCTCGACGGCTCCGCCAAACCCGGCACCGACGTACGCGAGCTGCTCGGGCTGGACGACGTGATCTTCGACCTGTCGATCACCCCGAACCGACCGGACGCCATGTGCATCGTGGGCGTGGCACGCGAAGTCGCCGCACACTTTCGGCTCCCGCTCCAGGTCCCCGAAGCCCACGCGCCCACGGACCCCACGGTCGGCTCCGACATTACGGTCCGCGTCGACGCGCCCGACCGCTGTCCCCGCTACCTCGGCCGGGTCGCGCAGGTGACGATGGGCCCGTCGCCGACGTGGATGGCGCAGCGGCTCGTCAAGTCCGGCATGCGGCCGATCAGCAACGTCGTGGACGTCACCAACTACGTGCTGCTCGAGCGAAACCAGCCGCTCCATGCCTTCGATCTCGGACGCCTGGCTGGTCGCGGGATTCTCGTGCGGCTGGCCGAGCGGGGTGAGCACATCGCGACGCTCGACGGCGTGGATCGCGCGCTCACCGAGGAGGATCTCCTCATCTGCGACGCCGCCGGCGCGCCGCAAGCGATCGCGGGGGTCATGGGCGGCGGCACGTCGGAAGTCTCGGACGACACGTCGGAGATCCTGCTCGAGTCGGCGTACTTCGAGCGGATGGGCATCGCGCGGACCTCGAAGCGTCTCAAGCTGCGCTCGGAGTCGAGCGCCCGTTTCGAACGCGGCATCGACCCGAACGGCGTCGCCGAGCATGCCGAACGGGCCATGGAGCTCTTCGCCGAGGTCGCCGACGCGAAGGTCGCGGGCGAGGCCTTCGACGTGTACCCCCAACCGGTCGAGCGCGCACGAATCCACGTCCGCACGAGCAAGGTCAATGGTGTGCTCGGCACCGACCTCAGCGACACGGAGATCCTCGACGCGCTCCGGCCGCTGGGCATCGAGGTGGACGGCGGTGGCGACGACATCACCGTGGTCGCCCCGACGTTCCGCCCCGACCTCGAGCGCGAGATCGACATCGTCGAGGAGGTCGCTCGCCGAGTCGGGTTCGAGTCCATCGGTCGCACCGTGGCGAGGCCCCGCGAGCAGGTTGGCGTGCTCACGCCGCGGCAGCGCGAGCGGCGCGTGGTCGCCGGCGCGCTCGTCGGCGCCGGATTGTCCGAGGCCGTCACGATCCCGCTCGTGGCTCCGGCCGATCTCGAACGGGCCGGCGCGCCGCTCGATCGGCTCGTCGAGGCGGCCAATCCGCTCCGCGCCGAGGAGTCCGTCCTCCGCACCCGGATCCTTCCCGGGCTCCTCCGCGCTGTCGCGCACAACCACGCCCACGGCCTCGCCGACGTCGGGCTCTTCGAGGTCGGACGCGTCTTCCTCGCGCCACGCGGGGAGGGAGCGTTGCTGCCGGAGGAGCCGACCCATCTCGCCGTGGCGCTGGCGGGCACGGTGGCGCGGCGGCCGGTCGAGGACGACCGCCCGGTCGACCCGTTCGACGCGCTCGACGTGCTGCACGAGGTCTTCGACGCCCTCGAGATCGCCGCCGGCGGCACGGAAGCGGCGGGGCGCCCCGGCTTCGACCCCACCCGCACCGCCGCCGTCCTCGTCGACGGCCAGGAGATCGGAGTCGTGGGGGAGCTGGATCCCAGGTTGCTCGTCGCGCTCGAGCTCACGCCGCCGGTCGTCGGCTTCGAGCTGGATCTCGATCGGCTGCTCGACGGCCGTCGCCGGGATCGCACGTTCCGGCCGCCTTCCCCCTACCCGCCGTCGACGATCGACCTCGCGTTCGTCGTGGACGAGGAAGTGGCGGCCGGAGACGTCGCCGAGACGCTGCGCCGCGCCGCCGGCGACGTCCTGGAGGAGGTCCGGCTGTTCGACGTCTTCCGGTCGGACGCGCTCGGCGCGGGCCGGAAGAGCCTCGCCTTTGCGCTGCGGTTCCGGGCCCCGGACCGGACACTCACCGACGACGAGGTGGGCGAGATCCGCCGGCGCTGCGTCGAGGCCGCCGCCCGCGAGCACCACGGCGAGTTGCGAGGCTGACGTCGTGGCCTTCGTCCACCACGTCCGACCCCGATACGCCGAAGTCGACGCCCAGGGCGTGGTGTTCAACGCCCACTGGCTCACGTACTTCGACGAGGCGTGCACGCGGTGGTTCGAGACCATGGGGTTCGACCCGAAGCAGGCGTTCTTCCGGGACTTCGACGTGATGCTCGTGAAGGCCGTCCTCGAGTGGCAGGGCCCGGCCGGTTTCGACGACGTCGTGGACATCTCCGTCGGCACCGCGCGGCTCGGCAATGCTTCCTTCGACGTGCGATACACCGCGACGATCGAGCAGAAAGCCGTGTGCGTCGGGACCGTCACGTACGTGAGCGTGAAGCCCGGTACGCACGATTCGGTGCCGATCCCCGACGTGCTGCGCGACCGCCTCCGGGAGGCACAGATCGAGTCGTAGCCTCGCGGGGGACGGCGGCTTTGCCGACCGTCCTCGCAGAGCCGGAGCCTGCGACGGCGCCAAGAGGGAGAGCTGTGTTCGAGAAGTTCACGGACCGGGCGCGCAGGGTCGTCGTCCTCGCCCAGGAGGAGGCGCGCCTCCTGAACCACACCGCGATCGGCACCGAGCACCTGCTGCTCGCCATCGTCCATGAGGGCCAGGGCGTCGCGGCTCAGACGCTCCAGGCGCTCGACATTCGGCTGGCGGCGGTGCGCAACGCGATTGAACGTGAGGTGCCGCGTGGCGCCTCACCGAGTGTCGGCACCCTCTCGTTCAGCCCGCGGGCCAAGAAATCGCTCGAGAACGCGCTGCGGGAGTCGCTCCAGCTCGGTCACAACTACATCGGCACCGAGCACATGCTCCTCGGGCTGATCCGCACCGACGACAGCCGGGCCGCGAGGGTCCTCGCGGATCTGGGCGCAACCTTCGACCGCGTCCGCGCCCAGGCGCTCGCGTTGCTGGCCGACCGACCCGTCCCACCCGAGGAAAGCGGCATCCATCGCCTCCCCGACGAGCCCTAGCTCCCCTCGCCGACGCGCCCACCCACTCGGAGGACGAAGAACTGGCGGTCGGGGTCGTCTTGTGGTTCGGGTTGGCCGGGGCCGGAGTCCGGATCCCCTCGCAGCGCGACGGCGCCGTCCGGTGCGAACTGCACGATGTAGGCCTTGCGAACGTCGCCGGTGACGTTGTGGCCGGTGGCGTGGGGCGTCAGCGACGAGAACACGATGACGCTGCCCGCTCGCACGGGCACCGGCATCGCGCCGTCCGGGTCCTCGGCGCACTGGTATCCAATCGGCGTGGCGCGGTGGGCGAGGGTGCCCGCACGGTGCACGCCGGGGAGCACGCACACGCAGCCGTTGTCGAGCGTGGCGTCCGTGATCGCGACCCAGCACGTCAGGTACGCCTGCGGCTCGACGTACGTGTAGCCGTTGTCCTGGTGCCAGAGCACCGGTTCGGCGCCGTGCGGCTGCTTGTAGACAGCCTGGTCCCAGTACAGGCGGACGTCCGGCCCGACGAGGTCGTGACACAGATCGGCGAACAGCGGCGACGCGCAGAATGCTCGCAAGGCAGGGGAGTGCCGGACGAGATGCAGCGCGATCGAAACCGTGTCGACGCCGGCGAGGCTGAGGCGACCCTCCGGTTGCCCACGCAGGAACTCGAGCGCCCGCTCGTCGAACGGTGCAATCTCCGCGTCCAGTTTGCCGGCGGTCTCCAGGTCGAGCGCATCCTCGAGGACGAAGAAGCCCCGCTCGTCGTACGCGCGGGCCTGGTCCTCCGAGACGACCCGGAACGGCCCCTCGTGCCGAGGCCACTCGAACCCGGTGTTCCAGGGATGGCGCTCGAAGGTCATGCCTGCGTCGCCCGTCGAGACGCCCGACCGATCGCCGCGGTGCGCTGGCGGTCCCGGTTGACGACCTCGACCTCGGCACGGGCCCCGTCGATCTTGACGGCGGCGTCGACGGTCTCGCCGTCCATGACCATGCCGACGAACTTGAGCTCGACGGCGCCGTGGTCGAGGAAGTCCTCACCCCATTCGTCGAGCAACACGCCATAGGCCGGCCCGACCACCTGCATGCCCTGGGAGACGAGGCCGGGGAGCCCGAGCTTGCTGGCCTCGTCCTCGTCGGAGTGGAAGTTGCCGCGGCGCGAGTAGGCCCGCAGCAGCTCGGGAGTCAGGAGGAGGTCGCGCCGTTGGGTCGTCATTGCTCGCAGAAGGTCGCGGTGGACGTCCACAGCGGCTCGCCGTCCGGCAGCGTGACGACCGCGTCGATGACGGCGTATTCGCGGCCCCGCTTCTCGTACCGTTCCACCACGGCGCCCGTGACGGTCAGCTCGGTGCCCGCCTCTCCCCGCCGGTGGGAGACCAGCCGCTGGGAGGTGTGGAGCAGGGGCCGCGTTGCGACCGTCTGGAACAGCAGGATCGTCAGATTGGCGGCCACAGGCGGGTACAGGGCGCCCTGGCGCAGTGCCGGGTGGTCGACCCCGGCCGACGCCCAGTAGCGCTCGTTGGCGGCCGCGGAGACGGTGATGCGCATCGGCCCGAGGTCCGTCCCGACGACGGCGCCGCCGAACGGGGGAGCCCTATGCACAGTCATGTATAGTATGCAGCATGGCGTATTGTGCCGCCGTGGTCGGTGGCTCAGGGTACACAGGCGCCGAGCTGCTCCGGCTCCTGGCTGCCCACCCGGAGATCGAGGTGGTCCACGTCACCGCCGACTCGAACGCGGGCGCAACCGTGGGCGACCTGTATCCGTCGCTGGCGGCCGCGTATCCGGCGCTCGAGTACGCGTCGTACGCGCCGACGGATCTCGCCGGCGTCGACGTCGCCTTCGTCGCACTTCCACACGGCGAGTCCCAGCTCATCGCCCCCGCCCTCGTGGAGCGCGTCGGCCATGTCGTGGACCTGGGCGCCGATTTCCGGCTGCCGTCAAGCGTGTACGAGCTCTGGTACGGGCAGCCGCACACCGCCCCGGACCTGCTCGACGAGTTCGCGTTCGGCCTGCCCGAGTTGTTCGCCGATGCCGTCGGGCGTGGGCCTCACGTCGCCGCCCCCGGTTGCTACCCGACCGCCGCCGCGCTGGCGCTGGCCCCGCTGGTCGCCGGCGGGCTCGTCGAACCGACCGGCCTGGTGGTCGATGCCATGTCGGGCGTATCGGGGCGCGGCCGTGGGCTCTCGGCGGCGAGCCTCTACTCGGAGGCGAACGAGAACGTCGCCGCCTACACGCTCCTGACGCATCGCCATACGGGGGAGATGGAGTGGGCGCTGAGCGCGGCGTCCGACGCCGAGGTGCAGCTGTTGTTCACGCCCCACCTCGTCCCGATGACGCGAGGACTGCTGGCGACGTGCCACGCCCTCCCGTCCCACGGCGGGCTGACGACCGCGTCGCTCCTCGAGAGCTTCCGCGCCTTCTACGCCGGCGCGGCGTTCGTCAGCGTGCTCGACGAGCCGCCCGTCACCAAGGCGACGCTCGGATCGAACGCCGCACACCTCACGGCGCGTTTCGACGAACGCACCGGGTCGGTACTCGCCCTCTGCGCGCTCGACAACCTCGGGAAGGGCGCAGCCGGGCAGGCCATCCAGTGCACCAACCTCGTGCTCGGGTTGCCCGAGACGACGGGGCTGCCGGCAGTCGGGATCATGCCGTGAGCGTGACCGCCGCGAACGGCTTCGAAGCCGGCGGTATCGCCTGCGGCATCAAGCCGTCGGGCGCGTCCGATCTCGCCCTCGTCGCGACGGCCGACCGTCGACCGGTCTCCGCGGCCGGCGTGTTCACGACGAACCTCGTGCAGGCCGCACCCGTGCAGATCAGTCGGGATCATCTGCGAGACGGGCGTGCCGCGGCCGTGGTCCTCAACTCCGGGAATGCCAACGCGGCGACGGGTGAGAACGGCCGTCGTGACGCCCGCCGGATGTGCGAGCTGACGGCCGACAGCCTGGGGTGCGCGCCGGAGGACGTGCTCGTGTGCTCGACGGGCCTCATCGGCGTCCCGCTGCCCATGGCGCCCATCGAGGCGGGCATCCCCGAGCTGGCGGGGACGCTCGGCCCGCACGGCGATCTCGCCGCCGAAGCCATCCTGACCACGGACACGGCCCGCAAGGAAGCCCGCGAGCGAGTCGAGCTCGCCCATGGCGCCGCGGTCACCGTCGGAGGCATGGCGAAGGGTGCGGCGATGCTCGCGCCCTCGATGGCGACGATGCTCGCCGCGCTCACGACGGACGCGGCCGTCGATTCGCTTGCGCTGCACGAGATGTTGGTGGCCGCCGTCGACTCGTCGTTCCACGAGCTGTCGATCGACGGCTGCAAGAGCACGAACGACACGGTGCTGGCGCTGGCAAACGGGCGTGCAGGGAACGAGCCCATCGGCCCAGGAAGCCCGGATGCGTCGCGACTCGAGGACGCATTCCGCCAGGTCTGCTTGTCGTTGTCGGTGCAGATGGCCGGCGACGCCGAAGGGGCGACGAAGCTCGTCGACATCACGGTGCGCGGTGCCCGCACCCGCGACGAGGCTCGCCGCGCCGCCCGCGCCGTGGCCGAAAGCCAGCTCGTCCAGTGCTCGCTCAACGGCGGCGACCCGTACTGGGGTCGGGTGCTGTCGGAGCTCGGCGTGAGCGGAGCGAGCTTCGACCCCGAGCAGGTTGCAATCGCCTACGGCGACGTGACCGTGTGCCGTGACGGCGTGCACGCCGAGCACGACGCCGCGCAGCTGGGCAAGGTCATGAACGAGGGCTCGATCACCCTGACGTGTGATCTGAACAACGGCTCGGAGCGGGCGACCATGCGGACGACCGACCTCAGTCACGCGTATATCGACGAGAACCGGCGGACGTCATGAGCACGGAGACCGATCCCCGCGTCCGCGACGCGGGCGCGAAGGCGACCATCCTCGCCGAGGCGCTCCCGTACATCCGCGAGTTCTCCGGCAAGACGGTCGTCATCAAGTACGGCGGCAGCGCCATGGAGGACCCCGACCTCGCTGATCTCTTCGCCCAGGACGTCGTTCTCATGCGCCTCGTGGGCATGAACCCCGTGGTGGTGCACGGCGGGGGACCGCAGATCAGCGACCTGATGCGCCGCCTGGGCAAGGAGCCCGAGTTCGTCGACGGCCTGCGCGTGACCGACGCCGAGACCGTCGACATCGTGCGCATGGCGCTGGTCGGCAAGGTCAACCGCGAGATCGTCGCGTCGGTCAACCGGCACGGCTCGTACGCCGTCGGTCTCTCGGGCGAGGATGCCGGGCTCATCAACGTCGCGGCCCGGGACGAGAAGCTCGGCTTCGTCGGCGACGTTCGCCGCATCGACCCGTCGATCCTCGAGCGCCTCATCCGTGAGGAGCTCATCCCGGTCGTGGCGACGGTCGGTGTCGACGACGCCGGTCAGGCGTACAACGTGAACGCCGACACGGTCGCGGGTGCGATCGCCGAGTCGCTCCGGGCCGAGAAGCTCGTCTACCTCACCAACGTGGCCGGGCTCTACCGCGATCTCGCCGACGAGGCGTCCCTCATCTCGCGGATCGACGTGGACCGGCTGGCGGCGCTCGCCGACGACGGCGTCCTGTCGGAGGGGATGATCCCGAAGGTCCGCTCGTGCGTCGAGGCCGTCAAGTCGGGTGTGAGCCGCGCGCACGTCCTCGACGGCCGCATCCCGCATGCGCTCCTGCTCGAGTTCTTCACCCGCGAGGGAATCGGCACGATGGTGATCGCATGACGACGACGCCGGCGACCCGCTTCGACGAGCTCGTCGCGCTCGATGCCGAGCACGTCATGGGCACGTACGCCCGGGCGCCGGTCGCGTTCGTGCGCGGCGAGGGAACACGGCTGTGGGACTCGGAAGGCCGCGAATACCTCGACTTCCTGGCCGGGCTCGCCGTCACATCGCTCGGGCACGCGCATCCCGCCGTCGCCGACGCAGTGGCTGACCAGGCGCGCACGCTCTCGCACGTCTCCAACCTCTATTACAACGATCTCCAGCCCCGGCTCGCCGCCCGTCTCGACGGGCTCCTCGGCGGCGGCGGACGCGTGTTCTTCTCGAACTCGGGCGCCGAGGCGAACGAGTGCGCGATCAAACTCGCTCGTCGCCACGGGCAGACGCTCGGCGGTAAAGAGCGCTACCACGTCGTCTCCACTTACGGCTCGTTCCACGGCCGCACGCTCACGACCCTGGCGGCGACGGGGCAACCCCAGAAACAGGAGACGTTCCAGCCGCTGCCTTCGGGTTTCCGGCTCGTGCCGTATGCCGACGCCGACGCGCTGGTCGCCGCGCTCGACGAGCGCGTGTGCGCGGTCCTGCTCGAGGCCGTGCAGGGCGAGGGAGGAGTGAACCCGGCACCTCCCGGCTACCTCGAAGCCGTCCGCTCGTGGTGTGACGAGCGCGAGGCGCTGCTGATGATCGACGAGGTGCAGACCGGCCTCGGCCGGACCGGCCGGTGGTTCGGATACCAGCACGCCGACGTGCAACCCGACGTCGTGACCATGGCGAAGGCGCTCGGGAACGGCGTCCCGATCGGCGCCTGCTGGGCCAGGACCGGCGTCGCCGCCGCGTTCCGGCCCGGCGACCACGCCACGACCTTCGGCGGGCAGCCGCTGGCGGCACGCGCCGCCCTCGCCGTGCTCGACGTGATGGAAGCGGAGGACATCCCGCGGCGAACCGCCCGGGCGGGGGAGCAACTGACCAAGGGCCTGCTGGCGCTGCCCGCGGTCGTCGACGTGCGGGGTTCGGGGCTGCTCCTGGCGGCCGAGCTGGCGCCCGGGATCGAATCGGCGACCGTGGCACGCACGTGCCTCGCGCGCGGCCTGGTCGTGAACGCGGTGACTCCGACCGCCTTGCGCTTCGCGCCCTCCCTGCTCGTCACCGACGACGAGATCAGCGAGGCAATCCGCATCGTCGACACCGTCCTCAGCGAGACGGGGGAGCGAGAGTCATGACGACCGACTTTCTCGAGGTAGACGCCCTCACCCCCGACCGGCTCGCCGCGCTCCTCGACCGGGCGCAGGAATGGAAGAGCGACCCCGCCGCGGTTCCGGCCGCGCTCGCCCGTCAGGGTGTCGCGCTCCTGTTCGAGAAGCCGTCCGCCCGGACGCGCAGCTCGACGGAGATGGCCGTCATCGGTCTGGGTGGGCATCCCATCTACATCCGACCCGACGAGGTCGGAATCGGCGTGCGGGAGAGCGTCGAGGACGTCGGCCGCACGCTTGCCGGGTACTGCACGATTCTCGCCGCCCGGGTCTTCGAGCACACCACACTCGAAGCCATGGCGGCGGCGGTGGACGTCCCGGTGGTGAACCTCCTGTCGGACCGCGCGCATCCGTGCCAGGCGCTGGCGGACGTGCTGACGCTGCGCGAGCACCTGGGATCGCTCGACGGGCGCCGGGTCGTGTTCGTGGGCGACGGCAACAACGTCGCCGCGTCGCTCGCGTTCGCGTCCGCGTTGTGCGGCATCGAGCTCACCGTCGTGTCGCCGCCCGGGTACGAGCTGGACGACGACGTGGTGGAGCGCGCCGGCAACCTGGGCGGGGTGATCGAGGTGGCCGTCGACCCGTATGAGGCGGTGAAGGGCGTGGACGCCGTGTACACCGACGTGTGGACGTCGATGGGACAGGAAGACGAGTCGGCCGCACGCCGGGCGGCGTTCCGGGGGTATCGGGTCGACGCCGACCTGATGACGGCGGCGGGTGAGCAAGCAGTGTTCCTGCACTGTCTGCCCGCGCACCGTGGCGAAGAGGTGACGGCCGAGGTGATGGACGGGCCCGCCTCGCTCGTGTGGCAGCAGGCGGCGAACCGGATGGACGCGGTCCGGGCGCTGCTCGCCGACCTTGCAACCGGAGGAGCCGCGTGATGGCGACGCTCGGCAAGCCCCAACGCCAGCACCGCATCTCGCGCCTGCTCGAGGACCAGGCCGTGTCGAGCCAGGCCCAACTCGTCGAGCTCCTGGCGGCGAACGGGATCGTCGCCACGCAGGCCACGGTCAGCCGCGACCTCGAGGACCTCGGCGCGGTGAAGGTCCGCATCCCCGGCGGGACGATGGCGTACGCGATCCCCGAGCACGCGAAGGAGGCGAGCGCGCCCGACGATCACCTCCGCCGGGTGATGGGGGAGTTCGTCGTCGACGTCGCGCACAGCGGCAGCCTCGTCGTCTTGCGCACGCCGCCGGGCTCGGCGCACGTGGTTGCTTCCGCGCTCGATCGTTCTGGGATTCGCGACATGCTCGGCACTGTCGCCGGCGACGACACCCTTCTAGTGATCTGCGCCGAGGGCGCCGAGGGCACGAAGGTGGCGTCCGAGCTCGCGACCCTGGCCGGACTGTGAGCGGGGAGCGACCGATGGTGAAGCGAGTCGTGCTCGCGTACTCCGGCGGCCTTGACACCTCGGTCGCCGTGAAGTGGATCGGCGAGGAATGGGGCGCCGAGGTCATCGCGCTGGCCGTCGACGTCGGCCAGGGTGTCGACGACGACTGGGACACGATCCGGGCGCGAGCGCTCGCCGCCGGTGCCGTCGAGGCGATCGTCGTCGACGCGCGCGCCGAGTTCGCCGAGGACTTCGTGACGCCCGCCCTGCGGGCCAACGCCCTCTACGAAGGCAAGTACCCACTCGTCTCGGCGCTCTCGCGGCCCGTCATCGTGCGGCATCTCGTCCGCGCTGCCCGTCA
This sequence comes from Acidimicrobiia bacterium, assembly GCA_036005605.1. GTDB lineage: Bacteria > Actinomycetota > Acidimicrobiia > IMCC26256 > JACDBD01 > JALZAA01. The sequence goes on along the minus strand of DASYQJ010000144.1, from coordinate 5,161 downwards.
GCACAATGCCGACGCGGTCGCGCACGGTTGCACCGGCAAGGGCAACGACCAGGTGCGCTTCGAGGTGTCGACCCGCGCCCTCGCGCCCGACCTCGAGGTGCTCGCGCCCGTCCGGGTGTGGGGACTGACGCGCGAAGACTCGATCGAGTACGCCGCGAAGCATGGCATCCCCATCCGCGTCCGCAAGGACAGCCCGTACTCGGTGGACGAGAACCTGTGGGGGCGCACGATCGAGTGCGGAATCCTCGAGGATCCCTGGATCGAGCCCCCCGAGGAGGTGTACGCCCTTACGACCAAGGCCACCGATGCTCCTCGCGAGCCCCGGGAGGTCGTGATCGGCTTCGAGGGCGGGGTTCCCGTGAGCCTCGACGGGACCGCGACCCCGCTGCACGAGCTGGTCCCGGCGGTGAGCGCGGCGGTGGGGGCATACGGCTGGGGTCGCATCGACATGGTCGAGAACCGCCGCGTCGGCATCAAGAGCCGGGAGATCTACGAGTGCCCGGGCTCGCTGGCATTGCTCCTCGCGCACGCCGACCTCGAGTCCATCACCCTCGAGCGCGACCTCATGCGCGAGAAAGCACGCCTCGAGCCGCGCTACGCGGAGCTCGTCTACGACGGGCTGTGGCACTCGCCGCTACGCCGGTCGCTCGACGCGTTCGTGGGCGCTTCGCAGGCGCCCGTCACCGGCGAAGTCAGACTGCGACTGGAGCCCGGACGCTGCTTCGTCGCCGGCCGTCGCGCCGAACACGGGCTGTACGACTACGAGCTCGCGACCTACGCGGCGGAGGACGCCTTCCGCCACGAGGACGCGGCCGGGTTCGTGCGGCTCTGGGGCCTCGGCGTCGAGACGGTGGCGCGCAAGCAGGGAACCGCCGAGGAATGACGGACGAATGAGCGAACGCGACGCCCGACCGCTCTGGCACGGGCGCTTCGGCGAGGAGCCGGCCGACGCGCTGCTCGTGTTCACGAGCAGCCTCGACTTCGATCGTCGCCTCGCGGGCGACGACATCGCCGGCTCCCGCGCGCACGTCGCCATGCTCGGCCGGGTGGGTCTGCTGAGCGACGAGGAGGCGGCCGCCGTCACGACTGCCCTCGACGCGGTCGAACATGAGCTCGCCGAGGGGAGCTTTGCATTCGCCCCGACCGACGAAGACATTCACACCGCCATCGAGCGCCGAGTCACGGACCTCGCCGGGTCGGCCGGCGCCAAGCTCCACACCGGCCGCAGCCGTAACGACCAGGTCGCGCTCGACCTGCGTCTCTTCGTGCGTCGCGAAGGTCGGACCGTCGCCGCCGCCGTGCACGAGCTCCAAACCGTGCTCGTCCGTCGGGCGACGGAAGCCGGCGACACCTACCTTCCCGGCTACACGCATCTCCAGCGCGCGCAACCCGTCCTCCTCGCGCACCACCTCCTGGCCCATTTCTGGGCCTTTGCGCGGGACGTCGACCGGTGGCGAGACGCGCTCGAGCGGGCCGACGTGTCGCCACTCGGCGCCGGCGCGCTCGCGGGCTCGAGCCTGCCGCTCGATCCCGACGACGTCGCCCGCGAGCTCGGCTTCGGCCGCCGGTTCGAGAACTCGCTGGACGCCGTGTCGGACCGCGACTTCGTGGCCGAGGCGCTCTTCGTCGCCGCGCTCACCCAGTCGCACCTGTCGCGCCTCGGTGAGGAGATCGTGTTGTGGGCGACCGAGGAGTTCGGCTTCATGCGCCTCGCCGACGCGTACAGCACCGGGTCGTCGATGCTGCCCCAGAAGAAGAACCCGGACATCGCCGAGCTCGCACGGGGTGGCGCCGGCCGCGTGATCGGCAACCTGACCGGCGTGCTCGCCACGTTGAAGGGCCTCCCGCTCGCGTACAACCGTGACCTCCAGGGCGACAAGCAGCCGCTCTTCGAAGCCCTCGACACCTGCACGGGTGCCCTCCGAGCGGTCGCCGGGCTCCTGGACACCGCCGAGTTCGTCCCCGAGCGGATGCAGGCGGCGGCCGACGACCCGGCGTCGGCTGCGACGGACCTCGCCGAGCTGCTCGTGCGGCAGGGAGTCCCGTTCCGCGACGCGCACCAAGCCGTCGGCGAGCTGGTTCGCCAGTCCGTCGAGCGAGGCATCGCGCTGGAAGAGCTGGTCATGACGGACGCTCGTCTCGGCCCCGATGCGCTGGGGCTGCTCGAACCGGGCGAGCCCGTGCAGCGGCGAACGACGCCCGGTGGCGCCGGCCCCGAGCCGGTGCGTCGCCAGCTTGCTGACGCACGCTCCCGCCTCGACGAGCAGCGTGCCTGGCTCGAAGGAACGTGACTGCCGCGAAGCGGCGAGGCCGGACACTTCCGCGGTCGTTCTTCGCGCGCGACTCGCGTGAGCTCGCGCCGGATCTGCTCAACAAGCTGCTCGTGTACGACGACTCGGACCTCGGGCGGCTCGCCATCCGACTCGTCGAGGTCGAGGCGTACGCTGGCGACGAGGATCCCGGTAGCCATGCGTTCCGCGGGGAGACCCCCCGGAATCGCGTCATGTTCGGGCCGCCCGGCCACCTGTACGTGTACTTCACGTACGGCATGCACTGGTGCTCCAACGTCGTCTGCGGCGAGACCGGATGGGCCAGCGCGGTGTTGTTGCGGGGTGGTGCCCCGGTCGAGGGCATCGACGTCATGCGCAGTCGGCGCCACGCCGCCCGCCGCGATCGCGACCTCTGCTCTGGTCCGGCCCGGCTTACCCAGGCCCTCGCGATCACCGGCGCCCGCAACGGCGCAGACCTCGTGCGCGGGCCGGTGCGGCTTCTCGACGACGGCGTGCCGCCGCCGCCCCGACCCGGGAGATCCACCCGCGTCGGGCTGAAGCCGGGCGAAGGAGACCGGTCGCGGTGGCGGTGGTTCGTGCGAGACGACCCGAATGTCAGCCCGGGTCGGCCGTCGGGCGGGCGGTAGCGTTCGCACCCATGGCCGGCCCCGACGTCGCGGAATCCCTGCGCATGCTGCGCGGGGGGACGGTCGACTGCATCACCGAGGACGAGCTGCGCGACAAGCTCGCGTCGGGCCGGCCGCTGCGCGTGAAGCTCGGGCTCGACCCCACCGCGTCGGACATCCACCTGGGGTCGGCGGTCGTGTTGCGCAAGCTCCGCCAGTTCCAGGACCGGGGTCACGTCGCCGTGCTCATCATCGGCGACTTCACGGCCCGAGTCGGTGACCCGAGCGGGAGGACCGCGACCCGGCCGGCTCTGAGCGGCGAGGAGATCGACGCGCACGCGACCACGTACGTCGAGCAGGCACAGCGCATCCTCCTCCCGGACAAGGAGCACCTCGAGGTTCGCTACAACTCGGAATGGCTCGCGGCGATGGACATGGCCGACGTGCTCCGGCTCACCTCACGCGTCACCGTGGCGCGTCTTCTCGAGCGCAACGACTTCTCCGCGCGCTACGAAGCCGGCGAACCGATCTCGTTCATGGAGCTGCTGTACCCGCTGCTCCAGGGTTGGGACTCGGTCATGATCGATGCCGACGTCGAGCTCGGCGGCACCGACCAGCTGTTCAACATCCTCATGGGGCGCCATCTCCAGGAGCAGGCCGGCAAGGACGCGCAGGTCGTGCTGACGATGCCGCTGCTGGTCGGCACCGGCGGCGGCGAGAAGATGTCGAAGTCGCTCGGCAACCACGTCGGGATCACGGAACCGCCCGCCGATCAGTTCGGGAAGCTCATGCGGATCCCCGACGAGGTCATGACGCAGTACTTCGAGCTGACAACCGGTTGGGACCCCGACCGTGTCGCGGAGATCGCCGGCGAGATCGAGCGGGCGAAGCCGGCGGACCGCGCCGGGCTGAAGCGACAGCTGGCCCGGACCGTCGTCGACCTCTACCACGGCGAGGGCGCCGGGGCCGCGGCCGAGGCGGAGTTCGACCGGGTGTTCAAGGACCACGCGGCCCCGAGTGAGGTGCAGGAGTACGCGATCCCGGCCGAGGAGCTGCGCGACGGCCGCATCGAGATCGCCCGACTGCTGACCCTGGCCGGCCTGGCAGCCTCGAACCGCGAGGGCCGGCGCAAGATCCAGGAGGGCGGCGTCTACCTGGACGACGAGCGGGTCACCGACCCGTCGCTCGAGGTCGCCCCCGGCGACGTGGACGGCCGGCTCCTGCGGCTCGGCCGCCGGTCCTGGGCCCGGATTCGCGCCCACTGAGCGAAAATCCGGCCCGACGGGGAACGCCGAGGGCCTCCAACCCGTTTGACTCACTGCGGATCCGCCCATAGGGTGATGGGTCCGCTCGCCGGACCCTTGGGTTCGGCTCGAGTGCTTGACACGGACGCTCTTTGCCGCACCTGACCACGCGGCAGTGGAGTGGGTGTCCGCCCGACCACCGGGCCGGCCTCGCCGGCCTCCCAGTCGGGCCGCGGCTCCTTGAAAACGGAACAGTGATAGTCAAAAGCCAGTGCGGCGTTCACGGCCGAGCCTTTCGGGGCACGGACGTGGATGTCACCTGCAATTCCAATAGCAATTCCAGTTGCCGGACAGCCAGTGGCCGTCCGGCGACGTACCCAGGATCTGTGGCCGTCGCCTCCCGGCGCCGGTCGAGATCTCGATGGAGAGTTTGATCCTGGCTCAGGACGAACGCTGGCGGCGCGCTTCACACATGCAAGTCGAACGAGAAGCCCGGGCTTGCCCGGGTGGAAAGTGGCGAACGGGTGAGTAACACGTGAGCAACCTGCCCCGAAGACCGGGATAACCCGTCGAAAGATGGGCTAATACCAGATAAGACCACGGTCCCCACGGGGACAGGGGGCAAAGATGGCCTCTGCATGCAAGCTATCACTTAGAGATGGGCCTGCGCACCATTAGCTAGTTGGTAGGGTAACGGCCTACCAAGGCGACGATGGTTAGCTGATCTGAGAGGATGATCAGCCACACTGGAACTGAAACACGGTCCAGACTCCTACGGGAGGCAGCAGTGGGGAATATTGCGCAATGGGCGAAAGCCTGACGCAGCAACGCCGCGTGAGGGATGAAGGCCTTCGGGTCGTAAACCTCTGTCGGAGGGAACGAAACCTTTCGGGGTGAACAATCCCGGGACTTGACGGTACCCTCAAAGGAAGCACCGGCTAACTCTGTGCCAGCAGCCGCGGTAATACAGAGGGTGCGAGCGTTGTTCGGAATTATTGGGCGTAAAGGGCGCGTAGGCGGT
>DASYQJ010000143.1:0-36235 GCA_036005605.1 Acidimicrobiia bacterium | reverse complement strand
GGACGACGCCGCATTTGTCGTCGCTCGGCGCCGTCGACGTCCCACGTGCAAAGTATCTCGAGCTCCTGTCCGACGCCGTCACGCGGCCCGGCCCGCGCTGGTAGCCGTGACCGGCGTCGTCGAGCGGTACCTCGACGCGATCATCGCTCACGACTGGGACGCGCTCGCGGAGTGTCTCAGTGACGACGGCTTCACTCGCGTCGGCCCGTGGGGCGACGAGTACCCCGACAAGGCCGAGTACGTCGCGTTCATCGCCGACCTGATGCCGAGGCTGCCGGGCTACGAGATGCGGGTCGACGGTGTGACGTACTCCGCGGACCGCCGCACCGCGACCGTCGAGCTCACCGAGACGGTCGAAGTCGACGGCCGGCCTCATGCCACGCCCGAGGCGCTCGTGTTCGACCTCGACGGCGATCCCGAACAAGGCCGTATCAGCCGCATCCAGATCTTCATCCAGACGCTCGGCGTCGAGGCTCGGAACTTGCCCTAACCGGCGGCGCGGTCCTTGGCCACCTCGTCGAAGGCCTCGTACTCCTCGCCGGTGTCGGTGGCGTCCTCGAACTGGATCACGCCGATGTCGGTGAACCGGTCGCGGAGCCATCCGTCACCGGCGTCGAGGAGACCGAGCTTCTTGCAGTTGGGCACGATCTTCGAGAACAAGGCGGCTTGGAACGGGTTGTTGCGCATCCGCCGCACGCCGAGCAGGAACTCGGTCACCGTCCGCCGGTCGACGCCCATCGTCTCCCACACGCGATGCATCATCAGCCGGTCGCGCATCCGCAATGCGGCCTCGAACGCGAACTCCTGTCGCTCGCGCAGCTCGGCCGCGCCGAGCCCGGCGTAGTACTCCTGCAGCGACAGCACCCCGAACGCGACGTGCCGCGCTTCGTCGGCCATCACGTAGCGGAGCAGCTTCTTCAGGAGCGGCTCTTCGGTCACATGGTGCATGAACCCGAAGGCGGCGAGCGCCAGCCCTTCGACCATGATCTGCATGCCCATGTACGTCATGTCCCAGCGCGAGTCGCCGATGATGTCGTCGATGAGCAGTTGCAGCGCGGGGTTGACGGGGTAGTGGCCTTCGAGCTTCGTGTCGAGGTAGCGAGAGAACACTTCGACGTGACGGGCCTCGTCCATGACCTGCGTCGCTGCGTAGTACTTGGCGTCGATCCATGGCGTCGTCGCGACGATCTTGGCGGTGCAGATCAGCGCGCCCTGTTCTCCGTGGAGGAACTGGCTCATCCGCCAGTTGAGCGCCTCGACCTGGAACTGCGTCCACTCCTTCGGGCCCCAGCGTGCGACGGGCGAGCCAGGCAGCTCGGCCATCCGCTGCTGGAACATCGCCGCCGCCGGGGCCATCTCGAGCGCGACGCGTTCCGGGTCGACGGGCGTCGACCAGTCGAGGTCGGTCGAGCCGTTCCATTGCGACGTCTTCGCCTTCTCGTAGAGCTTGGCGAGGCCGGGCCGGGATCGCTCGTAGTCCCACGTGAAGATCGCGTCGCCGCGCGCCGGCGTCGGGTGCACGAGGTCGCCGAAGTCGATGCTGTCGTCGGCGAGAATCGCCTCGACGCTGTCGACGTCGTCGCGACCGAGGAACTGCCGCGCTGTCTCGACCATGGTCGCCTCCGGTCCCGGCTCGGGATCGCCGCTACGAGTCGAGGGTAGCCTTCGAATATGGAACGCCTGCTCGTGTACCACAACCCGAGCTGCAGCAAGTCCCGCGGGGCGCTCGAGATCCTGGCCGACCAAGGCGTCGACCACGACGTCGTCGAGTACCTGCGAGCGCCGCCCGATCGGGCCGCGCTCGAGCGCATCGTCGACACCGTTGACGTGCAACCTGCGGAGCTGGTCCGTCAGGACCGGCGGTTCGCGGAGCTGGGCTTGTCGGCGTCGGACTACACGACGCGCGACGCCGTGATCGAGCTGCTCCTCGAGCACCCCGAGCTCATGCAGCGGCCGGTGATCTTCCGGGGCGAGCGCGCGGTGATCGCGCGCCCGTCCGAGAAGGTGCTCGAGCTACTCGACTGAAGGGGGACGTCGTGGCGGTCATCACCGACGAGCTGGTGCGAGACGAGGTGCGCGGCTGGCTCGCCGACAATTGGGACCCGGAGATCACGCTGGCGGAGTGGTGGGACCGGCTGTGCGAGTCGGGCTGGGCCGTACCTACCTGGCCCGAGCAGTGGTTCGGGAAGGGCCTGCCGCGCGAGCTCGCCGGAATCGTGAACGAGGAGCTCCGGGCAGCGGGAGCGATCGGGCCGCCCTCCGGCCTCGGCGTCCTGCTCGCCGGCCCGACGATCCTGACGCACGGCGACGACGCGCAGCGCGAGCGATATCTGCGGCCGATCCTGAACGGGCAGGAAGCATGGTGTCAGCTGTTCAGCGAGCCCGGCGCGGGGTCCGACCTCGCGAGCCTCCAGTGCCGGGCCGAGCGCGACGGCGACGAATGGATCGTCAACGGGCAGAAGGTATGGACATCGGGGGGCCAGACCGCCGACCTCGGCATGCTGGTCGCCCGTACCGATCCCGACGCGCCGAAGCACAAGGGCATCTCGTACTTCGCGATCGAGATGGACCAGCCCGGCGTCGAGGTGCGCCCGCTGCGCGAGATGACGGGGAGGGCGCTGTTCAGCGAGGTGTTCTTCTCGGACGCGCGCGTGAGCCAGTCGGCGATGATCGGCGAGCTGAACGGCGGCTGGGCCGTCGCCAACACGACGTTGGCGAACGAGCGCGCCGGGCTCGGGAGCGGAGGCAGTGGGGCCGTCGGCGGCGCGATGCCGGGGAAGAAGGCGAAGCAGCTCGAGCGACGCGTCGGTGATCTCACTGCGGGGCGGGGACGCGACCGCGCCGAGCGCGCCGTGGCCGGACGTCAATCGAACCTGCTCGAGAAGCTGGCCAAGGACGTCGGTCGCAACCAGGACCCGAACATCCGCCAGCGGCTGGCACAGCTCCACATCCTCAACGAGGTCGGCCGGTTCACCAGTTTGCGGGTGAAGGCGGCGAAGGCGTCGGGGCGCGGGCCGGGTCCCGAAGGCAACACGGCCAAGCTGCTCATGAGCCGCATCACGCGTCTGTCACGCGATCTCGGGCTCGAGATCTTGGGACCGCACGGGATGCTCATGGGTCCCGACACTCCGGGCGGGGGAGTGGCGCAAGAGCTCGCGTTGTTCGCGCCCGCGGTGTCGATCTACGGCGGCAGCGACGAGGTGCAGAAGAACATCATCGGCGAGCGTGTCCTCGGGCTGCCCAAGGAGCCGGACGCCGACCGCGTCAAGACCATGCCCTTCCGCGAGCTCAAGGTCGGGACGCAACGCGCCGCGAGCTGACGGCTCGCCCGGAGTGAAGCTGCGCATCGCTCTCACGATCTCGGGCGCGGTCGCACTCGGGGCATACGAGGGCGGCGCGCTCGCGGCCTTGCTCTGCGCGATCCGAGGGCTGTGCCAGGGCGACGATCCTGCGGTCCGGATCGACGCCATCGGGGGCTCGTCGGCAGGGTCCATCACCGGGATGCTGGCTGCCCGGAGCCTTCTCGAGGGCATCGATCCCGTCTACGTGATGCGCGAGGCGTGGGTCGAGCGTGACTCGCTGGCGGTGATGCGCACCGACGCTCCCGACGAGCCGCTGTCGCTCGAAGCGTTGCGACGGGCGTCGGCCGACCTCCTCGATCCCCGTGACCACCGCGGCGCGCCTGCTCACCGCGTCGGCGCCTGCCAGAGCGCGCCGATCCGCATGGTGATGGCGTTGGCCTCGCTGCGAGGTCTCGAGTACCGCGTCCCGACGCTCTCGGAGCGCCAGCAGGTGCGAGCGACGACCTCACTCGACTGGGCGACGTTCACGTTCACGTCGGGACAGCCGGCACGCGAGCTCCTCGAACCGCCCCGGGCGTCGCCCACCGACGTAGCGCTGGCCTCGGCGGCGAACGCGTTGGCGTTCCGACCGGTCCTGCTCGACCGCAGTCGCGACGAAGCCGGGTACCGCGCCCGCGGCATCGTGAACTTCCCGCCGTCGAAGCACCTTTGGTACACGGACGGGGGCGTCCTCGACAGTGAGCCGCTCACCCGGACGCTCGACCTCGCGCGCGAGGTGGATCAGGACTCGGCCGACGACACGCGCCGGATCCAGCTCCTCGTCCACCCCAACCCCACCGGCGCTCCGACCGGGACGGCGTGGGCCGACGAGCAGAACGCGCCGACGTGGCTGGCGACGCTGCTCCGCGCGCGCGACCTCCAGCGCACCCAGTCGGTCTACGACGATCTCCTGCACCTCGAGCAGATCAACACCCGGCTCGACTGGACGGGCCGCTTGTTCGACGAGATCGGGCCCGTTCTCGACGATCTCGGCGGGGACACCGCCGTTCGGTTGCGCGAGGCGCTGGTCCGGGCAACCGGCGTCATCGAGGGGCAGCGACACGCCCTCCGCGCCCACGAGCAGGACCCGGCCGCCGCCGCGCCGCAACCGGTCGCCGACAAGCCGGCCACCGAGCTCCTGCGCGACGTCGTCGAGCAGATCGCCGGTGTCGCGGGCAAGGAGCGAATCGCGCTCGAGGTCGTGTCGCCGCTCGTGCTCCCCGAAGCGCAGACGATTCCTGTCGCGCAGATGCTCGCCGGTGAGTTCCTCTTCCACTTCGGCGGCTTCCTCTCCCACGCGCTGCGGGAGAGCGACTTCGATCTCGGCTACCGCAGCACGCTCGAGTGGCTGCGAGGCGGCGGGCTCAGCGAGAACGGCTTCCCCGAAGAGCTCGAGCAAGAGGCGCTCGCCCGGGCCGGAGAGGCGCACCGGCCCGGTGGGCAGTGGCGGGCATACGGACGAACCGCGTTCCAGGACCTTCCCGCCCGCGAGCGCCTCGCGCTCGTCTCGGTGTTCGCGCACATCGCTCGCGTCGTCGCCCACGACCTCCGCCACCGCCGGCCGCAGTAGCGCGTCAACGACCGGCGGCGGGGACCGACACCGGCGTCGGCACGCCTTCCTCGATGCGGATGCGCGGGAGGATCCGACCCAGCCAGTGCGGGAGCCACCAGTTGGCCGCGCCGAGCAACTCCATCGTCGCCGGCACGAGCACGAGGCGCACGAGCGTCGCGTCGACGAACACGGCGACGGCCAGCCCGACGCCGAACATCTTCACCGTCGGGTCGGGATTGCCGACGAAGCTCAGGAACACGCTGATCATGATCAGAGCCGCGGACGTGATCACGCGCGCGGTGGCCGCGAGACCGTCGATGACGCTGCGGAGGTTGTCCTTGCTCTCGTAGTACTCCTCTCGGATCCGCGAGAGGAGGAACACCTCGTAGTCCATCGACAGCCCGAAGAGGATCGCGAACATCATCATCGGCACGAACGACACGATCGGCACGGTCTCGTCGAGGCCGACCAGTCCCTTGAGCCAACCCCACTGGAAGATGGCGACGATCACTCCGTATGCGGCCGCGATCGAGAGCAGGTTCATGATCGCGGCCTTCAGCGGCACCAGGATGGACCGGAACACCATCATGAGCAGGATGAACGACAGCGCTACGACCGCGCCGATGAACAGCGGCAGCCGGTCCTGGATGCGCTCGCCGAGGTCGACGAACCCCGCCGTCTGACCGCCCACGAAGACGGCTGCACCGGTGCCCTGCACCGCGGGAGGTAGCACGTCGGTGCGCAGGCTGTTCACGAGGTTCTCGGTCTGCTCCGACTGCGGCGCCCCGGGGGGGATCGCCACGACGAGCGCCGCCGACCCATCCGGGCTCACCTGCGACGGCGTGACCTGGACGCCCGGGACCTTCGCCACCGCCTGCTCGATTGCGTCAACCGGCGCGGTGTCGCCGGGTCGGGGCAGCGCCACCGCCAGGAACAGCGGTCCGTTCGCCCCGGCGCCGAACCCTTGCGTGATCAGGTCGTAGGCCTGCCGCTGGGTGAGATTCTCCGGCAGGGTGCCGTCGTCGGTCTGGCCGAGGCGCATCGACAGCACGGGCGCGGCCAGCGTCAGCAGGATCGCGAGGCTGATGATCACGGCCGACCACCGGTGGCGCGACATGAACGTCGCCCACCGTTCCCATCCGCCCGGGCGGGCACCCGTCACCGAGTGGTGGGCAGCGGCGCGGGCCTTGCGGCGGAGATGCGGCACGCGGATCGAGTTGATGTGCCGGCCGGCCAAACCGAGGACTGCGGGCACGAGCGTGACCGCCGCAACCATCATCACTGCCACCGCGATCGCCGACATGAACCCGAGCCGGGTCACGTAGGGGATACCCGAGAGCGCCAGGCCGGTGATCGCGATCACGACGGTCCCACCCGCGAACAGCACGGCCTGGCCGGCGGTGCCGTTGGCCAGCCCGATGGACTCGTTCACCTCCATGCCCGCCGCGAGGTTCTGGCGGTGACGCGTGACGATGAACAGCGAGTAGTCGATCCCGACGCCGAGGCCGATCATGGTGGCGAGCGTGGGAGCGACGGTGCCGATGTCGGTGACGGCGGCGACGAGCGAGATGATCGACAGCGCGATCCCGAGGCCGAAGAGCGCGGTACCGATCGGCACGCTCATCGCAACGACCGAGCCGAACGCGATGAGCAGGATGATCACCGCGAAGAAGAGCCCGATCACGTCCGCGTCGCCGCCCTCGTCGCGGCTGAGGTAGTCGACGACCGGGCCGCCGAACTCGACACGAAGCCCGGCCTGTTCGGCTGGTGCAGCAGCCGCCTCGAGTTGCTTCACGGTCTCGGGAGGCAGGCTCGTCGCCTTGTCGTCGTATTGCACGCGTACGTAGCCGATCGTGCCGTCCGTCGACACGAACGCGGGGCCGACGACGGGCGTGGTCGGCCCCAGGACCTGCGTCACGTGCGGGCTCCGGCCGGGAGCGAGGTTCGCCTCCGTCTGCGCGATGGCAGCCTGATTGGCCGGGTCACTCAGCGTTCCGCTCTTCGCCTGGAACACGACGCTCGCCGTCCCGCCGGCCTGGGCGGGGAACCGCTCCTCGAGCAGGTCCTGCGCCTTCTGCGACTGCGCGCCGGGAATCGTGTACACGTCGGTCGTCTTGCCGCCGGCGGACTGCGCCCATCCGCCGACGACGACCGCGACGAGGACCCAAATCCCGATCGTGATCCACTTGTGCCGCGCCGCGGTCCGACCGAAACGATCGAGGAAACGTGCCATTGCTGCCCCTGTCCTTCCTCGTGGTCGAGGCGCCGGACACGCTACGCCTGTGCGAGAGTGTCCACGCGGATTCTTCGGCACGCGGGGGCGCGCGGTGAAGTACGAGTTCCTCCCGCCCCCCGAGCAGGGGCGACGGTTCGTGGCACGCCGCCGAGTTCGCCTCGGCGATGTGAATCGCGCCAACCGGCTCCGACTCGATGCAGTCGCGCGCTACCTCCAGGACGTCGCCTCGGACGACGTCGACGACATAGCGGACAGAAGGGTCGACGGCGCGTGGGTGTTGCGCCGCACCGCGCTCGCAATGAGCGGATCTCCGCGCTACGGGGACGACGTGCATCTCACGACGTTCTGCAGCGGGACCGGCGGTCGTTGGGCCGAGCGCCGTACGACCTTGACCGTCGACGGGTTGTCCGTGGCGGAGGCGGTTGCGATCTGGGTGTACGTCGACCGGGCCGGGCGTCCGGCGCCGCTGGGGGAGTGGTTCTTCGATCACTACGGCGGCGCGGCCGCGGGCCGGAAGGTCAGCGGCCGGCTCTCGCTCCCGCACCCGCCTGCCGACGCGCACGTGCGCCCGTGGCCCGTCCGCGCCAGCGATTTCGACCTGCTCCGTCACGTCAACAACGCTGCGTACTGGTTCGCGGTCGAGGACGAGCTGGCCCGCCTCGCGCCCGCGCGGCCGCCCGTGAGCGCAGAGCTCGAGCACCGGGCGGCGATCGAATTCGGCGACCCTGTCGAGCTCCGGTCGACGGTGGACGATGACGTGCTGTCGGTGTGGCTCACAACCGGTGGTGAGACGCGTTCCGCGGCACAGCTGCGCCTCGGCGCGACGCCCGACAAATGACACTCCACCGGTAAGCTGACCGCTCTGGACGAGTCGCTCCTCTCTTCTTTTGCTGGTCGTCGGTGCCTGGTCACGGGCGGGCTGGGCTTCATCGGGTCGAACCTCGCGCTCGCGCTCTCGGCGGGCGGTGCCGAGGTGACGGTGGTGGACGCGCTCGTGCCCACCCACGGCGGTGATCGCGTCAACCTCGACGGCGCCGCCGGCCGGATCGACGTGATCGAAGCGCAGGTCGACGACGTGGGAGTCGTCCGTGACGCTGCTGCCGCGGCGGAGCTGATCTTCAACCTGGCGGGCCAGGTGAGCCACGTCGAGTCGATGGAGCGCCCGCGGTTCGATCTCGAGATCAACACCGCCAGCCAGCTCGGCTTCCTGGAGATCCTGCGAGAGGCGGGCTCGAACGCCGCCGTGGTGTACACGTCGACCCGCCAGATCTTCGGGCATCCGCGCTACCTCCCGGTCGACGAGGACCACCCGGTCTCACCGGTCGACGTCAACGGGATCAGCAAGTCAGCGACCGAGCAGCTGCACCTGCTCTACGGGGAGTTGTACGGGATTCGCGCCAGCTCGGTCCGCCTCACCAACGTGTACGGGCCGCGGCAACGCCTGCGCGACAACTTGCAGGGGTTCCTGCCGATCTTCGTGCGGCGCGCGCTCTCGGGCGAGCCGATCACCGTGTTCGGGGACGGCGCGCAAGAGCGCGACTGCCTCTACGTCGACGACGTCGTCGAATGCCTGTTGCTCACGGCGCGTTCGGCCGAGGCACCGGGCGAGGTGTTCAACGTAGGCAACGACGAGCGGCTGTCGCTCCGCGGGATCGCCGAAGCCGTCGTCGCCGCCGCCGGGTCGGGATCGATCGAGTCGGTGCCGTGGCCGCACGATCGCGATGCCATCGACATCGGCTCGTACTACGGCGACTCGTCGAAGGCGAAGCGACTCCTCGGTTGGGAGCCGCGCACGTCGTTCGCCGACGGGATCACGAAGACGATCGAGTTCTACCGGTCACATCGCCCCCGGTACATGTGACGACGATGACGGCCCGGCCGCCCGTGGTCGACCTCGCGCGCCGCACGGATTCGCTGCAGCCCGAGCTCGGCGAAGCCATCGAGCGGGTTCTGCGTTCCGGGTGGTTCCTCCTCGGTCCGGAGACCGAGGCCTTCGAGGCCGAGTTCGCCGCGTTCTGCGGCCGGCGCCACGCCGTCGCGGTCGCGTCCGGGACCGAGGCGCTGCGTCTCGCCCTGCGCGCCCTCGGCGTCGGGACCGGCGACGAGGTGGTCGTACCGGCGTTCACGGCCGTGCCGACGGCAGCGGCGGTGTGCGCGACGGGCGCGTCGCCTGTCTTCGCCGACGTCGAACGCGACTCCGCGATGCTCGATCCGCAGCACGCCGCGGCCGCGGTCACCGAGCGGACTCGGGCCGTGATCCCGGTGCACCTGTACGGCCGGCCGGCGTCGGCGCCCGACTTCGGCCCGCTGGTGCTCGAAGACGCCGCCCAGGCCCACGGCGCGCTCGACCCGCAGGCGGCGTCCGCAGCGGCGGCGTACAGCTTCTACCCGACGAAGAACCTGGGCGGGATCGGCGACGGGGGAGCGGTGGTCAGCGACGACGCCGATCTCGCGGCGCAGATCCGGTTGCTGCGTGCACACGGTCTCACCGGCGACTACGAGCACACCACGGTGACCGGCAACTCACGGCTGTCCGAGATCGAAGCGGCCGCGCTGCGGATCGAGCTGCGGCGACTGCCCGAGTGGAACGCGCGCCGGCAGCTCATCGCACGGTCGTATCGGGACGCGGCGCCGGAGATGCGCTGGCAGGCACCCCACGAGCGGCACGTTTACCACCTGTGCGTGGTGCGGATCGACGATCGCGACGCATTCCGAGCGCGGATGCCGTTCGGGACCGCCGTGCATTACCCGCGGGCGCTCAGCCAACAGCCCGCGTACCGGCAGTTCGTGCGGGACCCGTGCCCGGAGGCCGAGTCATGGGCGGCGGAGTGCGTGTCGCTACCCTGCTTCCCCGAGATGACCGACGACGAGATCGAGATCGTGTGCCGCGCTCTCCGGTGAACCGGGCCGTCGAGTCCGTTTCCGCGTTCTTCCCTTGCTACAACGACGAGGCGACCATTGGGACCATGGTCGAGGCGGCCGCCGCGACGCTGGACCGGGTCGGCGCAGACGGCGAGATCATCGTCGTGAACGACGGCTCGAGTGACGGATCGGAGCGGGTACTCAAGCACCTGACAGAGACCGAGCCACGTCTGCGGGTCGTCACGCACGAGCACAACCGCGGCTACGGCGGCGCGCTCCTTTCGGGCTTCGGTGCCGCGACGAAGCAGTGGGTCTTCTATACCGACGGTGACGGGCAGTTCGATCCGACCGAGCTCGAGCTCCTCGTTGCGCGCGCCACGGACGACATCGACGTCGTGCAGGGCTACAAGCTCAACCGGGCCGACAACGTCGCTCGGCGTGCGATCGGGCGGGTGTACCACCGGTTCGTGTCGTTCGTGTTCGGGCTGCACGTACGCGACACGGACTGCGATTTCCGCCTGATGCGGGGGTCGATGCTCGAGCGGGTCCGGCTCGAGAAGACCACCGGGGTGATCTGCGTCGAGCTGGTGCGCACCCTCCAGGACGCGGGCGCGCGGTTCGTCGAGGTTGGTGTCCACCACTACCCGCGTGTCCATGGGCGGTCGCAGTTCTTCAAGCTGTCGAGCGTCGCCCGCACGCTGTGGGATCTCGCCAAGCTCTGGGTGCAGCTCATCGTGCTGCGTCGCGGGAAGAACAGGTCCGCCGCGGCGCGCTAAACCCGCGTCGCCACGACGACGACCGACGTCCCGACGGCGACGTCGTGGCGAGCCAGCCACCGGCGCTCGGCCTTCGCCAGCGGCGCAAAGAGCCGGTCCAGGGCGCGGCGCTCGACATCCGACCCGGTGTCGTCGGCCGACTGGGAACCGCGTCGCTCGAGCACGGCCAACAACGCCGCCGGCGGAGCGAGAAAGGAGTAAGCGTACGTCGACCGCCGCACCCGCAGCCCGGCCCGCTCGGCGAGACCGGCAAGCTCGTCGCGCCGGTAGCGGCGCAGGCCGTGCACGGTCACGTCGTGGGCGCGGCGCAGCGACGCGAATGCAGGCTCGAGGATCAGCAGCGCGCCCCCGGTGCGCAACACCCGCGCCAGCTCACCCAGGGCCGCGACGTCGTCCCGCACTGTGTAGAGCAGCGTGATCCCGACTGCGATGTCGAACGTCCCGTCGGCGAACGGGAGGCGCTCTGCGCTCGCCAGCACCGGCGCGGTCGCCGGCCGGCGTGCGCGCACGAACTCCAGGGCCTCTTGTGCCAGGTCGACGCCGATCATCCGTCCGTGGCTCGCGAGCCACGCGCCGTTCCCGCCCGGGCCGCAGCCGGCGTCGAGGATGCGCTGGTCGGTCCCGAGCCACGGTTGCAGGAGCTCGGCCATGAGCGCGCGGGTGTTGCGGTACCACCAGTGGTCGTCTTCGGCCGCCGCGATGCGGGCGTACTCCTCGACCTCCATCAGCCGATGATCGTCTCTTCCCTCTCGGTCAGGAGCCAGACGAGGCTGTCACGGTCGAGGAAGCGGTCCTCGTCGGGCGCGATCAGCTCGCGGTACGCGGGCTCGCCGATCATGTCGTAGAAGGACTGTACCGACGGGTACCACTCGACGGCGGCTCCGTCGAAGTCCGAACCGCCGCGGTCGTAGTCGGCCCGGGCGCGGTGGTTGCGCTCGTAGCGGACGAAGTACTGGGCGATCGACGGCGTGTCGCAGTTCAAGGGGCTGTGCACGGTGCGCCAATGACGGTGGAAGTCGTCGATCGTCATGCCGGGTCGGCGCTTCACCATGCAGACGAGCTTGATGACCGGTTCGTCGCGCTGCTCGGGGCCGGGGATCACGACCTCTTCCTCCTCGGTGAGGATCCACACGAGCCCCTCGAGGTCCAACAGCTCGCGCTCGTCGGGCGCGACGTTGGCCTGGTACTCGGGATCGCCGACCATCGCGACGAAGTCGTCCATCGAGTCGAACCACTGGATGGCGACACCGTCGAAGTCGCCGCCACGCTGGTAGTCCTCGGGGGAGCGGTGGTTCTGCTCGTAGCGCACGATCCGGTCGGCGACGCCGGGCGTCCCGCTGATGAGGGCGGCGTGCCGGCCGCGCCAGTGATCGTGGAATTCCTCGACCGAGAGGGAGGGGTTGCGCTTCACGACGCAGATGAGCTTGATCACGGGTGCGCACCTTCACTCAAGATGGTATATTCACTCGCACTGTGAAGAACCGAGAATTTGTGAAAATCCAGGGACACTTCCGGGCCGAGGACCTCCGGATCCTACGTGAGGTCCCCGGCGTCACGGTCGAGGCGGGTGGTGCCGCTCGGGGCCGCGGCCGGGGCGACGCCGTGCTCCGGTTCGGCCGTGCTTCCGAGGCCGTCGCGGTCGAGGTCAAGCGACGGGCCAACGCCGCCACTGCGTGGCAGATCGTGCAGCAGTCCCGTGCCGCTCCCGACGGCAATCTCCTGCTCGTCGCGGGCGCGACGACGGCGGAAGCGCGCGAGATCCTCGAGCGCCACGGCGTCGGCGTCCTCGATGGTCTCGGCAACGCCCACGTCGAGCTCCCGGGGTTCCTCCTCCACACCGAGGGACAACGCGGTCGACGGAGTGACGCTCCTCGCCCGCGGGCACACGCCCGGCTCGCGGGCAAGGGCGGTGTCGCGGCGCAGGCGCTGCTGCTCCGGCCGGCGCGCGACTGGAAGGTCCAAGACCTCGCCGGCGAAGCGGGCGTCTCGGTCGGTCTGGCGCACCGGATCCTCGTTCGCCTCGAGACGGAAGGGCTGGTCGCGGCGGAGGGAGCCGGCCCGAGAAGGGTGCGCCGCGTCGCCAACCCCACCGCGCTCTTGGACCTGTGGGCCGAGGAGAACACGGATCGTTCCGTGCGAAGGATGCGCGCCTACCGGCTCGCGCGCGAGCCGCGCGCGCTCGCGAAGGCGGTGAGCGCCGGCTTGGATGCCGCCGGAATCGACCATGCCGTCACCGGAGCGGCTGCGGCGGCGCGCATCGCGCCGTTCGTCACCGCTGTTCCGGTGGCGGAGGTCTGGATCGACTCGGCCGCTTCACTCGAGGACGCGGCGGCTGCAACCGGCACCGAAGTCGCGGAGACGGGCCACAACCTCGCATTCGTCCAGGCGAACGGGGACGAGCCGCTGGCGTTCCGGCGCAAGGTCGACGGGCTCTGGACCGTCAACCCGTTCCGCCTCTTCTACGACCTCCGCAACGACCCCCGCCGGGGCCACGAGCAGGCGGAAACCCTCCGCCGGGAGGTGATCGGGTTCTGAGCCGCGACCACTTCACCGACTACGACGAAGCCGCCACCGCGCGTTGCGAGCGCGCGCTCGTCACGCTGCTCGGCGACCTCGGGCCCTGGCGCGAGCGCATCTACCTCGTGGGTGGCCTCGCGCCCCGGTATCTCGTCGGGCAGCTGCCGGAAGGCGCGCGCGCTCACGTGGGAACGACCGACGTCGACCTCGTCATCGGTCTTGCGCTGGGTGACGAGACGCCCGAGACGTACCGGACGCTCGAGAACAACCTCGAGAAGTCGCACTTCGACCAGAAGGAGCCCGGCTTTCGATGGGCGCGCGAAGTCGAGGGCGCCAAGGTCGTCGTCGAGTTCCTATGCGAGACGGAAGCGGTGCCGGCCGGTCTCGTCTTCCGACCGAAAGCGGGCTCCACCGGGTCCGTGGTCGGGGCGTTCAACGTCCGCGGCGCCAACCTCGTGCGCTACGACTTCATCGAGCGCGAGCTCGAGGGAGAGCGCCTCGACGGCGGCGGCGCGTCGAAAGTCCGTGTCCGAGTCGCGAACGTGCTGCCGTACACCGTCCTCAAGACCTTTGCCTTCCAAGACCGCCACGAGAACAAGGACTCCTACGACCTGGTCTTCTGCCTCCTGCATTTCGGCGATGGTCCGGAAGCAGCCGGAGAAGCAGCCGCCCGGAGTCCCGTCGCGCGCGATGACCGGGTGACCGAGGCGCTCGAGCTGTTGGGCGAGCGGTTCGCGGATGTCGGCCAGGACGGGCCGACGGCATACGGGACGTTCCTCGCCGAGCCCGGCGACGACGAGGACGCGGCGCGGCTGCGGCGCGAGGCGGTCGCCACGGTGCGGGCGTTCCTCGAGGCTTTCCACGCCGCGCTCGCGTAGGGGTACCGTGCGACCCGCCGCGGCGACGGTGGTTTTGCCGACCGTCGCCGCAAAGCCGGAGCTTGCGACGGCGCAGGAGGACTGATGGAGAAGCTCGTCTACGCGCTCTGGGGTGTGCACGAGGGCCTGGTCGAGAAGGCGGGGCCGGAGCTGCTCGCCCTCGATCCGCACGGATTGACGGTCAACGTCGTCGATCCCGACGTCGACATGAGCGCGGTCGTCGCCACCCCCGACGGCGACCGGGTCGGTGCGACGGTGGGGTTCTGGCTCGACTCCCTCGACGATCGCGGCCCGTACGAGGCCGTGCTCGGCAGCGCGGCGGACAGGGTGGCGGGCTATCTCGTCACCGAGTCGGTCCCGCTCGCGTACGACGGGCGGACCTGGCCCGACGGGGAACGCTCGCCCGGCGTCAAACAGATCACGATGTTCGACAAACGCTCGGACATCGACGACGCCCAGTTCTTCGCCCGGTGGCACGGCTCGCACACGCCGCTGACCTTCGAGGTTCACCCCGTCTGCCTCTACGTGCGCCATGCGGTCGCGCGCGCCGTCACTGACGGCGCGCCGCACTGGCGCGGCATCGTCGAAGAGGGTCTGCGTGAGGTCGAGGAGCTGACCGACCCGATGCGCTACTTCAGCGCCGGTGGTTCCCGGGACACGCTCGAGCACAACGTGAAGCGCGTCATGGACGACGTGTCCACGTTCCTCGACCTCGGCTCGGTGGAGTCGTACCCGACGACCGAGTACATCCTCCGCAGCCTGCCGGTCTGATGGAGCCTTCGTGAGCGCGCTCGAGGGTAAGGCGGCGCTCGTGACCGGAGGTGGCTCCGGGCTCGGCCGGGCGTCCGCGATCGCGCTGGCCCGCGCCGGCGCGACAGTCACCGTGGCGGACGTCGACGAGCAGGGCGGAAAGGAGACCGCCGCCCTCGTGTCCGAAGAGGCGGGTGGCGACGCCGACTTCGTCCGCGCCGACGTGACACAGGCCGACGAGGTGGCCGCGATGGTCGACAAGACCGTCGCGCGGTGGGGCCACCTGGACTGCGCGCTGAACAACGCCGGTACTACAGGTGTGAGCGCGCCCACCGCCGACTACACGCTCGAGGACTGGAACCGCGCGCTCGCGCTGAACCTCACCGGCGTGTTCCTCTGCCTCAAGTACGAGATCCCCCCCATGCTCGAGGGCGGCGGGGCGATCGTGAACATGGCGTCCGGAGCGGGGCTGGTCGGATTCGCGGGTCTCCCCGCATACGTCGCCAGCAAGCACGGGGTGGTGGGGCTGACCCGGGCGGCGGCGCTGGAGTACGCGTCGCAGGGTCTGCGCGTCAACGCGATCTGCCCCGGGAGCACGCGCACGCCGATGCTCGAGGGGTTCATGGGCGGCGACGCGCAGGTGGAGCGCATGATGACCCGAGCGGTCCCGCTCGGGCGGCTGGGCCGTCCGGAAGAGATCGCGGAGGCCGTCGTGTGGCTGTGCAGTGACGCGGCCTCGTTCGTCGTCGGGCACGCGCTCGCCGTCGACGGCGGGTCTGTCATCCAGTAGGCGAGGCGACCGGCGGGGGGAGCGGTCAATGGCCGATACCGGCGGGCTCACGTTGCGGCTGCATCGCGAGATGCCGGCGCCTCGCCCGGTCGTCTTCAGCTCGTGTGTCGAGCCCGCCGATCTCGCGCAGTGGTGGGGGCCGCACGGTTTCACGACGCCGGAGATCGAGCTCGATCTTCGTGTCGGAGGTGGATACCGATTCGGGATGCAGCCTCCGGACGGCGAGCTCTTCCACCTCTCGGGGGAGTTCCGGGAGATCGAGCAGCCGGCGCGGCTTGTGTACACGTTTCGATGGGAGGAGCCGGATCCCGACGACCGCGAGACGGTGGTGGACTTGTCGTTCCGAGACCTGGGCGATGCCACCGACCTCGCGCTCGTCCAATGGGGCTTCGCGACCGAGGCGCGGCGCGCTCTTCACGTGGACGGCTGGACGGATTCCCTCGATCGGCTGCAGGGCCTGATGTCGTCGCGGAGGTGAGCCGAGGGATAGGCGCGCAGCCGACGCACGGGTCAGGGCGCGGGTTGCGCCGTGCACGGTTTGCCGCCGCACACGTCGACCACGCGGCCGTTGCGTTTCAGGAACTCGGACTTCTGCTCCCGCGCTTCCTTCGACGCGCGCGGGTCGCCGTGCGGGTCCTCGCCCTCCCGCGGCGCGACGTTGCCGGCGGGTGGTGCCGGTGCGCCGCTGTCCCACACGACGATGGCCGAGCCGTCGTACTGGCCCTCGAGCTCCTCCAGTCCCCACAGCTGATGGCGGGAGGCGGATCGGTCGGCGGCGAGCGCGGGGCGGTGCACCCGGGCGCCGAGGGAGCGGGCCTCGACCTCAGTGGCGACGTTCGCAACCTGGTGATCGCCGAAGGCCTCGTGGATGAGTACTTGGTGGTTCGGGGTGTCGGGATACGGGTCTCGGGTGAGGTGCTGGGCGTATCCGTTCGCTTCGCCGCGGTCCCAGAGCATCTGCACGATTCCGATGGTGAGGACGTGGTCGGTCGGGTCCGGGTAGGCAGGGTCGAAGATCGCCTTGTACGTGTCCCAGTCAGTACTGCGCTGGAGCAGGGTGCTGTAGTTCATGGCCGGGACGCCGATCGCGGCGCGGGTCCAGTCCTGCGCGACCGCCGTCGCGGCGCCGCCCATGATCCCGCCCTGGCTGTTGCCGTCGAAGAACAGCTCACGAGTGTCGATGACCGGCGTGCCCTGTCCCTGGAACGCGGGGTTGGACACGAACCCGCCGTCGTCGATCATGAGGCGTCCGAGGAACAAGGTGTCGAGGATCCCCTGTTGGAGCCGGTCGGCGATGGTCGGGAACCGCGAGAGGTCCCCGAGGACCGACACCGCGTTCCCGATGTCGTCCTCCGAGAGCCCGATCCACTTCGTGGCGCAGAACACGAAGTTGTGCTCGTTCGCCATGTCGCGCACGTTCCTGGCCGCGACCTCGCGCTCACTTCCGAGTAGTCCATGCCCGTAGACCGCCGGTCTGGCGCGCGTGACCGTCCCGTCAGGCTTCAGCGCGGCGCGCGGGATGATGCACGTAAAGGGCGCCGTGTAGTCGCCGTTCCGTTGCGGGAGGCCGTTCGGGCCGGTGTCGAACCCGTTGCCGGGACCGCCGTCGCCGGTGAGGTAGTTCGGCACGGTGAACGTTCCCGACACTCGGCGCGCCACGCGCTCGTCCACGTCGTTCTCGACTTGGGTGACTTGGAACGACGGAGCCTTGTTGTCGAGCGAGTCGAACGCGTTGTTGCGGATGTGCAGCATCCGCTCGGAGAGGTTGTGCTCACTCGCCACGGTGAAATCCCAGGCGAGAAAGAGGTCGTCGCGCTTGACGCCGGCGGCGTCGAGCGTCTTCAACACGTCCTGCATGTGCGGCCGGCGCTCCTCGACGGTCGGGTCGTTCGTCTTCGTCCCGTCGCGATAGGCGCGGAACGCGTCGCCCGGTTCGATCGTCGTGCCGGAAGAGTCCTGGAGGCGTCGCAGCGCCACGACGATGCGATGGCCCTCGCGGAAGTTCACGGCCGGCCGCACGACGAGCGAGTGCTGGTCGGAACTCGGCGCGCTCTGGTCAATCTCGGCCCAGTACGGGATGCGGCGGCCGGAGGTGGCGTCGAGCAGGACGACGGGCGCGCTGGCGCGCAGGGACCGGCCGATGTCCGCCTCGGGCGCGGCGCCGGTGCGCTCGAGATCGAGGCCGGGGACCACCGTGAGGATCGCCGACCCGGGGCTGAAACCGTCGTTGCGATTCCATTCCGTCGGGTCGATCGGGACGCCGGCGGCGTTGCGAGGCATCGAGTCGGGCGAGAACTGCACCCGCCGGTTCGTGTCGGTCGAGCGGTCGCGCACGGTGAAGTAGTCGTTCGGGAACGGGTAGAGGCACTTGGCGGGGTCGAGGAAGTCGCAGGCGCCGTGGGTGTCGACGGGACCTTCTTGAGCGGGCCGGGCGTCCGCGACGCCCTGCACCCACCCGCCGCCGACGATCAGTGCCAGCAGCGCCGCGCCGGCGACTCTGCTCAGACGGCGTCCCACACCATCTGATCCTCCGCCGGCGGCTCGCCGAGCATCTCGGCCGGGCTGTGCTTGTCGATGTGCCCGATCAGGCCGTTGTAGACGCCGTATCCGCACAGCTGCCGCAGGCGGGGCGCGAAGCCCGCCGCCACCTCGCGGGGGATGCCGAGCTGCTGGTTCTCCTGCTGGCGGATCCACCCCGCGCAGTAGTTCATGGCGATGCCGACTCGCCGTTCGTCCGTGGCGTTGGCGCCGCCGCCGTGCCACAGGCTTCCGTGCCAGACGAGCACGCTCCCGGCCGGCATCTCGGCGGCGACGCTGTCGTACGGCGCGCCGAAGTCGGGACTGTGGTCGCGAAGATGGGAGCCGGGGATGATGCGTGTCGCGCCGTTCGCCTCGGTGAAGTCGGTGAGCGCCCACATGGTGTTGCACACCGTCGGCACGTGGGGCTTCGTGAGCGGGATCAGCTGGTCGTCGGCGTGGATCGGCTGCGCGCTCTCACCGGCCTCGATGGTGATCGACGACAGCGACGAGACGAGACATCCGTCGTCGAGCACGCGCTCGACGACGGGAAGCACGTTGGCGTGGACGGGGATCGCCTCGTAGAGCTTGGCGAGCGCGAGCAGGTTGTAGATGCGGACCGTTTTCGTGCCCTCGAAGCCGTTGTCGGAGGGCACGACGCCGTAGAAGCGCTCGAGCCGGACGAGGTCGTCTGCGAGGGCGGCGACGAGATCGGGCTCGATCACACGCTCGAGAATCGTGTAGCCGTCCCGGTCGATGCGCTCGGCGTGCGCGGTCAGCGTGTCGGAATCCAGCACGCCGCTACGGTACCGGCATGCCCGTCTATGCGCTGGGCGCGTCGGTCCCTGACATCGCGCCGTCGGCCTTCGTGCATCCCGAGGCGACCGTGATCGGCAACGTGACGATCGGCGAGGAGAGCACGATCTGGCCGCAGGCGGTCCTCCGCGGTGACTACGGCACGATCGTGGTCGGCGCCCGCACGTCCATCCAGGACGGCGCCGTCATCCACTGCACCGCCGAGCTCGACACCTTCATCGGCGACGATTGCGTCGTCGGGCACCTCGCCCACCTCGAGTGCTGCGTGATCGAGGACGGCTCCCTTGTCGGGACCGGGTCGGTCGTGCTGCACCGTGCTCGCGTCGGGTCGGGCGCGCTGGTCGGCGCGGCGGCGCTGGTACCGAACGGCATGGACGTCCCGTCGGGGGCGGTCGCCGTCGGCGTGCCGGCCCGGGTGCGGGAGGGCGCGGCCGACAGCGCCGACATCGCCCGCAACGCGGCCGGGTACGTGCAGAACGGCAAGCGGTACCTCGACGAGCTCCGCCGCCTCGACGGCTGAGCGCCGGTCGTCCGAGGACCAGTCAGCCGGGGCGGCCGATCTCGTAGATGAGCGTGTGGCGCACGTGCTGGACCGGCCGTATGTCGTTCGCGACCATCAGGACGTCGAGCTCGGCGAACTGATGCCCCTTGCGCTCGAACAGGTTGCTGACGCGTCCGCGGGTCGAGACCCGGTCACCGTCGGCGACGACACCGAAGTTCGTGACTTCGCTGCCGACGTGCATCCAGGGCCCGAGGCGGACGTTCGCGACCAGAATGGAATTGGCGGAGAGCAGGAGATAGCCGGGGTGAGCGAGCCCGTCGACGCGGAACAGGGGCAGGTCCTCCGCGATCTCGTCGAGGAACACCGGCGAGTGGTCGACCCGGAATGTCGCCTCCCACGATCCCAGCGGGTCGAGCGCCGCGAGCGTGGCGCTGGTGGCGGGCGGGCGCTCGTCGGGGAGGGGAGCGGTCGGGTACGCGGTGACCGGAGGCGGGGTGGGTTGGCGCGAAGGAACCGATGCGGTGCCGGTCGCGATCACCTCGTCGCCGCTGCGCCGGGCGGTCAGCGCGAGCACGTCGCCGTCATCGCTCTGGGCGTCGGCGGCGTCGACTGTGACGTCGTCGCCGTCGTAGCACGGGCGTACGAACCGCGCTGCCATCGTCCCGCGTTCGAGCCACGCGCGGCCGAGAACATCGACCACGGGATGAGCCATGTACGCATACACGGTGACGCCGGGCACGAGCCCGCCGGCGAAGCCGTAGCGGCGCGCGACTTCATCGTGATGGATCTTGTTCTCCGACGTCCTGGCCGGATTGTGGGCTCGTACCGCGTGCGACGTGGTCATCGATCCGTGACCGCGTCGGTGCGGTAGACGTCAGGCTCGAGATAGATCACCCGGGCGATCGGAACAGCGGCGCGCACACGCGCCTCCGCGGCGTCGATTGCACGTGCGAGATCAGCCACCGACGGAACATCGATCTCGACCTTCGCCGCGACCAGCAGCTCCTCCGGGCCCAGGTGCATCGTCCGCAGGTGGATCACCCGCTGCACCTCGCCGCCGTCGACCATGGCCGAGCGGATCGCGTCCTCGAGGTTGCCGGACGCAGACTCGCCGATGAGCAGGCTCTTCATCTCGGTCGCGAGCACGATCGCGATGACGCCGAGCAGGATTCCGATGCCGATGCTGCCGAGCGCGTCCCACCGTGAGTTGCCGGTGACCTCGGCGGCGGTCACGCCCACCAGGGCGAGGAACAGGCCGAGCAGCGCGCCGGTGTCCTCGAGCAGCACCACGGGCAGCTCGGGGCTCTTCGAGCGCCGGATGTACTGCCACCAGGATGCGTCGCCGCGCACTGCACCCGCTTGCTTCGCCGCGGTGCGGAAGGAGAACGCCTCGAGCACGATCGCGACGCCGAGCACGGCCAGGGCGATCGGGAACGATTCGAGCTGGTGCGGGTGCACGAGCTTGTCGATGCCCTCGACGACGGCGAACAGCCCGCCCAGCGAGAACAGCATGAGGGCGACGATGAACGCCCAGAAGTAGCGCTCCTGCCCGAACCCGAACGGGTGCTCGGCGGTGGGGCGGCGACGGGCGCGGCGGCCGCCGAGGAAGAGCAGGGCCTGGTTACCGGTGTCGGCGACCGAGTGGATGGCCTCGGCGAGCAGCGAGGCGGCGCCGGTGACGGCGAAGCCGGCGAACTTGGCGATCGCGATACCGAGGTTGGCGAAGAACGCCGCCGCGATCGCCTTCCGGCTCCCCTCCTGCATCGCCCTCCTTCGGTCGGCAAAGCCGCCGTCGTCGAGTCGACCCTATTTCGTGGTCGGGTAACGTCGAAGGTCCCGCGAGCCGCCCGGAGGCCTGTGATGCCCGAGCCCGTGATCGTCGCCACCGCCCGCAGCCCGATCGGTCGGGCGTTCAAGGGGTCGCTCGTCGACCTGCGACCCGACGACTTCGCCGCCACCATCGTGCAGGCCGTGCTCGACAAGGTGCCGGAGCTCGACCGGGGCGAGATCGACGACCTCATCCTCGGGTGCGGTCTCCCGGGCGGCGAGCAGGGTTTCAACATGGGCCGGGTCGTGAGCGTGCTCGCCGGCCTCGAGGACGTCCCGGGCACCACGATCACGAGGTACTGCTCGTCGTCGCTGCAGACGATCCGGATGGCCGCGCACGCGGTCAAGGCGGGTGAGGGCGACGCGTTCATCGCCGCCGGCGTCGAGTGCGTGAGCCGGTTCGGCAACGGGAACTCCGACAGCTGGCCCGACACCCAGAACCCGAAGTTCCAGGACGCCGGCCTGCGCAGCAAGAAGCGCTCCGAGGGTGGCCAGGGGCCGTGGGACCCGCCCGACGGCTACCCCGATATCTACATCGCGATGGGTCAGACGGCCGAGAACGTCGCCGAGCTCGAGAACGTCTCGCGCGAGGAGATGGACGAGTTCGCGGCCCTGTCACAGAACCGCGCCGTCCAAGCACAGGAGCGGGGTTTCTTCGAGCGCGAGATCATCCCCGTCGAGCTGCCCGACGGCACCGTGGTCAACAAGGACGACGGTCCACGGCCCGACACGACGGCGGAGAAGCTCGCGCAGCTGAAGCCGGTGTTCCGTCCCGACGGCAAGGTCACGGCTGGGAACGCATGCCCGCTCAACGACGGCGCGGCGGCGGTCGTGGTGATGAGCGACACGCGCGCACGCGACCTCGGGATCACGCCTCTCGCCCGCATCGTGGCGAGCGGGGTGACCGCGCTCAACCCGGAGATCATGGGCCTCGGGCCGATCGGGGCGAGCCGGCAGGCGCTCGGCCGCGCCGGCATGACGATCGACGACATCGACCTGGTCGAGCTCAACGAGGCGTTCGCGGCACAGGTGATCCCGTCCGCTCGTCACCTCGGCATCGACTGGGAGAAGCTGAACGTGAACGGCGGGGCGATCGCGCTCGGCCACCCGTTCGGCCAGACCGGCGCCCGCATCATGACGACGCTGCTCAACGGCCTCGAGGACGCGGGGAAGACGATCGGCCTCGAGACGATGTGCGTCGGCGGCGGCCAGGGCATGGCCATGGTCGTCGAGCGCCTCAACTAACGAGCAGGGCGCGCCTCCGGCATCGGGCGGACGTCCCACACGGTCGCGGCGGAGATGCGCATCGGAAGCGCCGCGCCGCCGACGCGCACCCGCAGCGTCGACGCCCCGCGCTCATAGCCCTCGTACACACCCGTCGTCGCGATCGGACCGCCGTCACGCGCCGTGTACAAGACGGCCAGGGTCTTGCCCTTCCCGAGGCGCAACCGCTCGTCCCAGCCGTAGTGCAGCCGGCGGTCGGGCCCGAGCCGGGGCGGACGGGCGACGTGCACGCGCTGCTCCCGGTACGAGGTCTGGAGCGCCTCGGCGCGCTCGGCGCCGAGGAACTCCTGGGTGGCGTCGAGGAGGAGGCGGGCGAAGGTGCGACCGTGGGTCGGGAGGTCGACGTCGTCGGCGAGGGCCCAGTGGACGAGCTCGTGGAGGACGACGCCTTTGGTGCGATAGCGGCGGGGCAGCGTGATCGTCGTCCCCCGCTCGTCGGTCGTGAAGAACGCCTGCCGGGCGCCGTGGCCGGGCCGGAAGCCCGGGACCCGCCCGAGGCCCCGGTCGGGGAAGCGGGCCTCCCACCACAGCGTCCCGACCACCCGGTCGGCGTAGGCGGCGCAGGCGTCGAGACCGGGGAGGGGGCTCGTGGGCAGGGGCGTCTCGGCCAGGTACAGGCGCCGGCGCTGGGCGTCCCGGGGCGAGCGCGGCTCATCGAGAGTCACCCCCTTCGTGTACCACGCGGCGGAGCGCACCGGGGGTACTTACCTCTCCTGCGAGCGGACCCGGGAGGCCATGATCCCCTCCTCGTCGCGCAGGGCGCGCATGCTGACGTTGTGGCCGGTGTAGGTGGGCGGCCGGCCGAGCATCCACACGATGCCCTCGGCCGGGACCTCGGTCGGCTCCCAGTCGGAATGGTCGACGTCGGGCAGATTCGCGACGAAGCCCTCCGACGCCACCGGCAGGTCGATACGGAAGGTGTTCACCGCGATTCGGTTGGCGGCGAGCTGCTCGGCCAGCGACACGGTCAGGTGCTCGAGAGCGATCTTGGACATGCCGTAGACCATGAGCCCGGGGATGTACGTGAGCGCGGCGGCGGAAGACACGTTCAGGATCGCGCCTTCACCTTGCTGCTGCATGCGCGGAACGGCGGCACCGGCAGCGACCAGCGGTGCGCGCAGGTTCACCGCCATCATCAGGTCATAGCGTTTCAGCGGCACGTCGAGGTCGCCGGGAAACGTGATCGCGGCGTTGTTCACGAGGATGTCGAGCCGGCCGAAGTGATCGACAGTGGTGGAGACCATCCGCTCGACGTCCTCTTCTTGCGCGAGGTTTGTGGGCACGGCGAGCGCGCGGCCGCCGGCTTCGGTGATCTGGCGGACGGTGGCGTCGATCGTTCCGGGCAGACGCAACGGATCTGCGTCGGTCGCCCGGGCCGCGCACGCAACCGAAACTCCCTCTCTCGCGAGCGCGATCGCGGCGGCGGCACCGACACCGCGGCTCGCGCCGGTCACGATCGCGACTTTGCCGTCGAGCTTCACTTGCTCCGCGTCCCCTGCTTGCCGAGCGCGGGCAGTTCCTGCTCGAGCTCCAGATTGGGGGCGTAAAGGTCGCCGTCGCGCTCGACCCGGTCAAGCACGTCATCGGCCTCGAAAGTCAGGGCGTCGGGATCCTTGGTATCGAGCGCGTTGGAGACCTCGTCCCACGTCACCGGCGCCGAGACCGTCGGCCGTTCCCTGCCTCGCAGCGAGTACACGCACACCGTCGTCTTGTGCTCGTCGTTCTGGCTCCAGTCGACGAACACCTTTCCTGGTCGTTGCTCCTTCTTCATGATCACCGTGACCCGATCCGGTTCGCGCTTGGCGAGGAGCTGGCCGGCCGCACGCGCGAACCCCTTGGTGTCGTCGTCCGTCGTGTCCGTGTGCAGCGGCACGGCGAGGTGGAGACCCTTCGAGCCGGACGTCTTCGCGACCGATTCGAGCCCGAGCTCGGCGAGAAGGCCGCGGAGGTCGAGCCCCACCCGGCAGCAGTCGAGGATGGTTGCGCCTGGCCCGGGGTCCAGGTCGAAGACCATCGAGTCGGGGCGGTCGGGGCTCGACACGCGAGCCTGCGGGGTGTGGAGCTCGAGCGCGGCCATGTTCGCTCCCCACACCAGCGACGCGAGGTCGTCGAACACGCATTGCTCGAGGTCGTCGGACACCGCCGCGGAGCGCATCCATTTGGGGGCGTGCACCGGGCATCGCTTCTCGAAGAAGGACTGGCTGGCGACGCCGTCGGGCCAGCGCACCAGCGTCACCGGCCGGTCGGCGAGGTGCGGCACCATGACGGCGCCGATCCGCGCGTAGTAGTCGATGACTTGCGCTTTCGTGAACCCGGCCTCCGGGTACAAGACCTTGTCGAGGTTCGAGAGTCGCAGCCGGCGCCCCTCGATCTCGACCTGATTTCCCTTGGGGCTCATGGGGCCACCGGGGAAAGTGTGCGTCGACCCTCCACGACCTGCGACGCTATAGGGGCCGGCGGGCGGCAAAAGGAGGTGGGCCTGGTGCCCAGCACCATCTGGAGCGGGAACATCTCGTTCGGTCTCGTGACCGTGCCGGTGAAGCTCGTCTCGGCCGTGCGCTCGAAGGACGTGCGGTTCAACCAGCTGGAGGAGGGGACCGGGGCCCGGATCCGCTACCGGCGGGTCTCCGAGGCCAGCGGCGACGAGGTCCCCAACGAGCGGATCCAGAAGGGCTACGAGATCTCGCCCGGCCAGTACGTCGTGGTCGAGCAAGAAGAGCTCGAGAAGCTCACCCCGAAGGCCAGCCACACGATCGACATCCAGGACTTCGTCGACCTCGAGCAGATCGACCCCATCTACTTCGAGCAGCCCTACTACCTCGTCCCCGATCGGGCCGCCGAACGGCCGTACCGCCTGCTCATCGAAGCCATGACGGATCTCCAGAAGGTCGCTGTCGGCAAGATCGTGCTGCGAGCGAAGGAGCACCTCGTCGCCATCCGTCCACTCGACGGGGCCCTGTGCATCGAGACCATGAGGCACGCCGACGAGGTCATCCCGATCGAGAGCATCGAGGAGATCCCCCGCGGCGACGACATCGCGCCGAGCCAGAAGGAGCTCGACATGGCGCGTCAACTCATCGAGGCGCTGTCGGGGGGCTTCGAGCCCGAGAAGTACACCGACGCGTACCGCGAGCAGCTCCTCGAGATCATCGAGAAGAAGGCGGCCGGCGAGGAGATCGTCGCCGAGCCCCTGGTGGAGGAGCCCGCGAAGGTCGTCGACCTCATGGCCGCGCTCGAAGCGAGCCTGGCGCGCGCGGGCAAGGGCGAGAGCGCGGACCAGGCTCCGGCGCGGGCGAAGGCGGCGGCGAAGAAGACCAAGAAGGCCGGCGCCAAGAAAGCCACGAAGGCGACGAAGACCCGCTCGCGCTCGCGCAAGTCGGCATAGGCCAACTACGAAGCCAGCCGCTGCGCCAGGGGTACGCGGCGACGCGGCAGCCGGGTGACGACCGCACCGGCGGTCGTCGGACGCGCGTGCTCATCCTCCAGCCATCCGCATTCGCCGCACGCCGGACATGCCGCGTCCGGATCGAATTGGAACGCCGCGCACGGCTCGAGCCGCACTGCCGGAGTCTCTTCTGTCGTCCCGGTGATCGCTGTCATCGCTGCCATGGGTCCTCCGTGGTCTGCTCCGCCCACCAGGAGCATCGAACCACGGGGGTATGACAGCTACGAGAGCTAGGCGCCGCCCTCGTATTTGAAGGAGACTTTGACCTTGGCCCGGTAGGCCGACACTTTGCCGTTCTCGAGCGTGACGTCGAGCTCGGAGACCTCGGCGATGCGGAGATCACGGAGCGACTGCGACGCCAGCGCGACCGCAGCGGCAACCGCCTGCTCCCACCCGTCGGTGCTGGTTCCGACCAGCTCGATGACCTTGTAGACGCTGTCGGGCATGTGTCCCCCCCATCTCGTGCTCACGGCTCGGTGCCGCCCGCCCAACGATTCCGGCCGCCGCCCCGTCCGTCAAGGGTTCCTTCTAGGATCCGCAGAGCCGGAGCTTGCGAGGGCGACAGGAGAAGTTGATGAGCGAGAGCTCGACCGTCCCGACCGGAGCACCGGCGCCCGACTTCACGCTCCCGCGGTCGGGCGGTGGCGACGTGTCGCTGTCGTCGTTCCGCGGCCGGCCCGTCGTGCTCGCCTTCCTGCGGGGCTATTCCTGACCGTTCTGCCGCCGGCACCTCGCGCAGTTGCGCGACGACTACGAACGCTTCACAGACCTTGGAGCCGAGGTGCTGGCCATCTCGGCCGAGAGCCCGCAACGGTCCGAGTCCTACCTGCGATCGCACCCGCTGCCGTATCCCACGCTCATCGACGCCGACCACGAGGTGTTCGACGCCTACGACGTCACCAGCCGGCTCATCTCGCTCGGCCAGCGGCCGGCGCTGTTCGTCGTCGATACCGAAGGCGTCGTGCGCTTCGAGGAGGTCGGCGCCCAGCAGTACAACATCCCACCCAACGACAAGGTGCTCGAGGTCCTCGAGTCGCTCAGCTGACCTGAACGGTCTTGCCGTCGCGCCACTCGCGCAGAACCAGGTACCGACCCTTGAGGGCGGCATGATCGAAGTGACCGAAGCCCATCGTCGTCCCGTCGACGCCTGACGTCGCCGGCAGCTGCTTCACCCGCTCGAGACCGTCCTTGAGGCCGGCGCGGGTGAGATGCCCGGCGCGGGCGATCGCCTCGCCCACGAGGCGGCCCATGTCGTACGCGGCGCAGCCGATCGGGCCGCCCGCGGCGCGCTTCGACTTCTCCCGCAGGTGCGCGCGCATCTGGTTGTCGTCGGCGACGCCGTCGAGGTACTCCCAGCCCGCCCACCCGTCGCGCCAGTCCGGGCGCGCGTAGCCGAACATCAACGAGCTGTTCGCCAAGACCGGCACGGACCAGCCCAGGTCGGCGAGCGCGACCGCGACTGCACGTGACGCAACGCCGAGACCGAGGTACACGAGCGCGTCGGGACCGGTCTCGCGGAGCCGGGCGACGACGGGTCGCAGGTCGTCGGCCAGGGGTGAGATCGCGGCCACGCCTGTCGTCTCGATGCCCTCCAGCGCCCGCGCGTCCTCGAAGTACCGGGCGTAGCCCTGACCCACCGGCGAGTGGTCGTGGATCACGGCCGCGCTGCGCAGCCCGCGCTGCGCCAACCGGCGCGCCAGGAGCGGAGGCTCCTCCTCGAGCGAGCCGATCTGGTAGTGGAACATGTACTCGGCCCGGGTGCGCTCGCCGCCCGTGTAGTTGATGCACGGGATGCGAGCGCTGTCGGCGAGCGGCGCGGCAATGAGCCCGTTGTCGCTGATCGAGGGGCCGATGATCAGCACGACGCCGGCGTCGTCGAGCTCGGCGAACGCGGTGACGACGTCGTACTCGGTGCCGAGCGGCAGGCCGCGTGCGAGGCGCG
Organism: Acidimicrobiia bacterium; assembly: GCA_036005605.1. Taxonomy (GTDB): domain Bacteria; phylum Actinomycetota; class Acidimicrobiia; order IMCC26256; family JACDBD01; genus JALZAA01. The sequence continues at coordinate 8,200 of DASYQJ010000143.1, read as the reverse complement.
TCTCGAACTCGACCGGCCGGTCCAGACGGCCGGTGGCGGTGATCTCGTCGAGCCCGAGCCTGACCGCCTCTTCGAAGCTCGCGCCGCCGTCGGCCTGCGGGAAGTCGAACAGCAGTCCGACGAGGATGGGAGCGGCGGGTACCTGCATGGCGGGGGAGTGTTCTGGGTCGACTCGGCTCGCGTCAATACAGTCTGGGCGTGCCTCTTCTCCCGGACGAGCTCCGAGCAGTCGCGGAACGGTACCCGGACCGGGTCGCGGTCGACGTCATCGACGGCGACGGGATGACGTTCGCGGCGTGGGACGTTCGGTCGAACAATCTCGCGCGCTCGCTCGTCGACCGGGGCGTTGGGCTCGGCGACCGCGTCATGCTCCTGCTCCCGCCCGAGCTCGCGGACCGGTTCGCGATCGCCTACGTCGCCGCGCACAAGGCGGGGGCGGTCGTCGTGCCGGTCAACCCGCGGTACGCGCCGCGTGAGCTCGACCACATCGCGGCCAGCGCCGATCCTGCCCTCGTCGTCACCGGCGGCGACCAGGAGCAGCGGGCGCACGCCCTCCCGACGACGCAGGTCGTCGGTGACGCCGCTTGGGCGGCGGCGACCGTCGGCGACGGCGAGCGGTTCCGAGTCCCGCGTGCTTCGTCGGATCTGGCCGAGATCCTCTACACGTCGGGCACGACCGGGCTCCCGAAGGGCGTGACCTCGACGCACGCGAGCGTGCTCGCCAACGAAGCCGCGCCGCTCGAACCGCTGCTGACGCTCCTGCACTCGGCGCCGCTCCCCACCACGTTCGGGAGCCTCGGCGCACTGATCATGCCGCTCCGCCTGGCGATGACGAGCATCGCGTTGCCGCGCTTCGACACGGGTCGGTTCGCGTCGCTGATCGAGGAGCGGCGACCCACGTGGCTGCTGATGGTGCCGGCGCAGATCCTGCTGCTGCTCGAGTCGGGCGCGCTCAAGGGGCGCGACACGGGGTCGGTGCGCATGGTGATGTTCGGCAGCGCGCCGACACCGCCGCACGCGCTGCCGGCCCTGGCCGAGGCGTTCCCGCGCGCAGCGCTCGTCAACGGTTACGGCTTGACCGAAGGCGGCGGGAGCACGTGCACGATGCCGCCGGGTGAGCTGCTGCGACGCCCGGGTTCGGTGGGAAAGCCGGTGGCGGGCGCGTCCGTTCGCGTCGTGGACGACGGAGGCGACGAACGGCCGCAGGGCGAGATCGGGGAGGTCACGATCCGGCTGGCGGCGGGGGAGCGGTCGTACTGGAACGACCCCGAGGCCAGCGCCCGCACCTGGCGTGACGGTTGGGTGCACACCGGCGACCTCGGCTACTTCGACGAGGACGGTTACCTGTATCTGGTCGACCGCAAGAAGGACATGATCAACCGGGGCGGGTACAACGTCTACTCGATCGAGGTCGAGAGCGCGCTGTACGAGCATCCCGACGTGGTAGAGGCGGCGGTCGTCGGCGTCCCCCACGACGTGCTCGGCCAGGACGTGTGCGCGGTGGTGCGCGTGCGCGACGGCGCCGCACCGCTCGAGCTCGACGACGCGCGGGCCTTCCTCGCCGACCGACTCGCCGATTACAAGCTTCCGCGTCGCCTCGTGGTGCGCGAGACACCGCTACCGCGCTCAGGCATGCACAAGGTCGACAAGAAGGCGCTGCTGGCCGAGGTGACCGCCGCTACTTGAGCTGGGTGCGCGTGTAGGCGACGACCTCCTGGATCTCGGCGGTGCTGAGGTCGCCCTTGAACGAGGGCATCGTGCCTTTGCCGTCTTCCACCAACCGGATCTGGTCGGCCCGGTTCGGGAAGGCGTTCAGGACGGCTCCGCCCGCCAGCTTCGGGCCGACCCCGCCCTGGCCGTCCTGGCCGTGGCAACGGGCGCAGTTGGCGAGGTAGACGTCGTACCCGGGCCCGCTCCTGGCCGCCCCGCCGCTGCCACCGCCCGGCTCGTTGGCAAAGAGCGCGATCACGAACCCGATCGCGACGACGAGGGTCACGATCTCGATCACGTTGACGACGCGCTTGAAGGTCATCCCTCGCCCTCAGAAGCTCGGGAAGCCGAACTCGCGCCAGAACCACACGGCGCTCGTCGTCCAGATGAGGACGAGCGTCGCGAACACCGCTCCGCCGACGATCGGCAGCAGCCAACTCGGAAGCCCGTGGGTGCGGACGGCGAGGACCTTGATGGTGAAGGCGCCGAAGAAGAAGCAGCCGAGCAGCGAGTGCAGCAGGACTCGTGTGTCGGTCGACTCGAAACCCAACGCCCAGAGACACTGGTACGCGACCGGCAACGTCAGCCCGAATGTGACGATGCCCGTGAGCCGGTGCGCGTCGCCCAACCACGGCGGCGCCGTGCGTGGCACGTGGACCTTGTCGTAGAGCCGGAGCGCCAGCAGGACCTGGACGGTCGCGAGGAGCACTGCCGCCGACGCGAACCACACCTTGAGGTTGATCGTGTCGGAGAAGAACAAGGTGTAGGGCTTCTCGCCGGTGGGATCGTGCACGCGGCCGTACACGCCGAGCGCGATCGAGACCGCCGCGCCCGCGAGCACGATGCCCAGCAGCTTGACGGGCACGGAAGCCCGTGCGACGGGCCCCGCAGTCGATGCCGTCATGCCTGCCCCTCCAACATCCGGGTGCCCGATATCCTGACGTCCGCGTCAGTCACGGACAAGGGGGAACGCGTGCGTCTCGACGACATGATCCTGGTGAGCGTGGACGACCATGCCGTCGAGCCGCCCCACATGTTCGACGGGCGCCTCCCGGCCGAATACGTCGACGTCGCGCCCCGCGTCGTCAGGAAGGACGACGGCAGCGACGTCTGGGCGTACGAAGGCCGCGAGATCCCGAACATCGGGCTGAACGCAGTCGCCGGCCGTCCGCCCGAGGAGTACGGCATGGAGCCGACCTCCTTCGACGAGATCCGCGACGGCTGCTACGACATCCACCAGCGCGTCCGCGACATGGACGCCAACGGCGTGATCGGCTCGATGTGCTTCCCGTCGTTTCCCAACCTGTGCGGGCAGCTGTTCGCTCGCTCGAAGGACAAGGACGCCGCCCTCGCCATCCTGCGTGGGTACAACGACTGGCACATCGACGAGTGGTGCGGCACGTACCCCGGCCGGTTCATCCCGCTCGCGCTGCCGCCGCTGTGGGACCCGGAGCTGATGGCCGACGAGGTGCGCCGCGTCGCCGCCAAGGGCTGCCACGCCATCAGCTTCTCCGAGAACCCCGCGAAGTTGCGGATGCCGAGCTTCCACTCCGACCACTGGGACCCGTTCTGGTCGGCGTGCTGCGAGGAGGACGCGCTCGTTTGCCTGCACATCGGCTCCTCGTCCACGCTCGTGGTCACCGCCGACGACGCGCCCATCGACGTGCTCATCAGCCTCCAGCCGGTCAACATCGTGCAGGCTGCCGCAGACCTCCTCTGGTCACCGGTGCTGCGCAAGTTCCCCGACCTGCGCGTCGCGCTGTCGGAAGGCGGGACCGGCTGGATCCCGTACTTCCACGAACGCGTCGACTGGATCTACACGCGCCACCACCCGTGGACCGGCCAGGACTTCGGCGACAAGCTTCCGAGCGAGATGTTCCGCGAGCGGATCGTCACGTGCTTCATCGACGATCTCGCCGGCCTCGAGCAGCGGCACCGCGTCGGCGTCGACATGATGTGTTGGGAGAGCGACTATCCCCATTCGGACTCGACATGGCCGACCTCGCCCGAGTTCGCGATGAGGTCCTTCGAGGCCGCCGGCGTTCCCGACGACGAGATCAATGCGATGACGCACCAGAACGCACTGCGCCACTATCGCTTCGACCCGTTCGCGACGCGTCCCCGCGAGGAGTGCACGGTTGGTGCGTTGCGGGCGCGCGCCACGGATGTCGACATCACGCCGAGAAGTGTGGGTAAGCGTGCCCAGATGACGAAGGCGAGCGATCTCCTCACCGCGGGCCCGCGCCGCTCGTAGGGGTGCCGGACGGGGACCTGCTCGCCCGGGTCTACGAGACGCTCGAGGGCTACTACGAGCTCGGGTGTGAAGTGCGCGACGAACCGCTCGCCCGGTTCGTGCGCAACCTCGACGCTCCCCGCATCTACGACGTCAACTTCGCCGCGTTCGTGCGCGCGGATGCGAAGGCCGAGATCGCATCGGTCCTCGCGCGAGCGGACGACCTCTTCGACGGCTTGCCGCACCGTGTCTTTCACATCGACCCGTGGACGCCACCGGCGTTCGAGGCGCAACTGATGCTCGACGGCTTCGAGTTCGAGGACGAGCTCCAGCTCCTGCTGGAAGGTTCTCTCTCGCACGCGGGTGACCTCCCGGAGATCGACATCCGGCTCGTGGAGTCGGACGAGGACTGGTCGACAGTCCGGCGACTGGCACGTCTCGATCACGAGGAGCAGGCGCGCCGCCAGATGCATCCGCTCTGGGACGAAGAGGTGACCTCGGAGATGGTCGCGACCAAGCGTGTCAAGGCGCCGGCATTGCGCTTCTGGCTCGCGCGCGCCGACCACACCGACTGCGCGTTCCTGTCGTCGTGGCCGGGCGCGAATGGCGTCGGCAAGGTGGAGGACCTGTTCACGCACCCCGACTTCCGCCACCGGGGCGTTGCCAGCGCATTGATCGTCCACTGCGTCCGCGACGCACGTGAGCGGGGCGCCGGACCGGTACTGATCGGCGCGCTCCCGAGCGACACGCCGATGCGCATGTACGCGGCGATGGGCTTCCGACCCTTCTGCGTGACCCATCGCGGCCGGAAGGTGACCGCGTCGTAGGGCACCGCGGCTCGCTACAGTGCGGCGGGATGCGAGCTGGTCGACGGGCCGCGGCCTGTGCCGCGATCTTCACCGTGGTCGCGCTGTTCGGCGCCGCGGCCGCCGGTGCGCCGCAGGCTCGCCTTACCAGCGAAGCGCAGCTCGACCCCGTCTACAACCAGGGGATCGCCCGGGCGAAGGACGGCTGGGTGCTGTCGGGAACGCGCGTGCTGGCACGAGTGGACGATCGCGTCCAGGACACGAACCGCGTACCTGAGGCGATCCCGGCCGATTGGGCCGCCCGCGGGTTCAATCACATCGGGGACATCGATGTCGCCGGAAAGTACGTGTACGCGCCGTACGAGCAGCCGGACTACGAGCGCGGCGAGCAGGCGATCGCACGCTACGACGCCAAGACGCTCGCCTTCGTCGACGCCGTGACGGTGCCGCAGCACGAGGCGTCCTTTGTCACCGTCGACCCGAAGACGATGATCGCCTACTCGATGGACCGCTTCGGCGGCGACGCGCTGCTCCGCTACGACATCCGCAAGGGCTGGAAGCAACTGACGCCGGTGCGCATGTCGCAGTTCGTCGACCGCGTCCAGGGTGGCGACGTCGTGGGCGGCGTCGTGTGGCTCTCGACCGACGACGACGCCAACATGCTGTACCGGGTGGCTCTGCCGGGCGGACGCGTCGACGCCCTCGGGAACGCCGGGCACGTCGACGGAGAGGGCGAGGGGATCGACGCCACGAAACTCCGCAGCGGCCGGCTCCACGTCCTTACGGTCGACGTGATGGTCACGCCCGTCTGGCTGGGCAACCTCGCCGTGACCGGCGCGGACGGAAAGGCGAAGTAGGGCATGAAGCAAGGCCGCCAGCCCTGGCGGTACGGCCGCCGTGTTCACGGCGCAGGGACGGCGACGCTCGCGCCCCGCGCCCGGGGGAGGAAGGTCACCTTCGGCGATCGTCTCCGCTACCGCGTCGACAACGCCTTCTCGCGCGGCACTCGCGTCGTCATCCTGTGGCTGGCGGCGATCACCGCCGGCATCGTCGTGGGCGCGGCTGTCGTGCTCACGGTCTTCCGGGCCGCGGTGAACGACGAGAAGCACGTCGGCGTGCTGGAGGCGTTCTGGCAGAGCCTGCTGCGGGTCATCGACCCGGGCACGATGGCGAGCGACAGCGGTTGGCTCCTCCGCATCGTGGCCCTGTTGGTGACGCTGTCCGGCATCTTCATCGCCAGCACCCTCATCGGCATCATCGCGACCGGGATCGACCAGAAGATCGGCGAGCTGCGCAAGGGGCGCAGCTTCGTCGTCGAGCAGGGCCACACGCTCATCCTGGGTTGGTCGCCGCGGCTCTTCGCCATCGTCAGCGAGATCGTCGAAGCCAACGCCAACCAGCCTCGGAGCTGCATCGCGATCCTCGCCGGCATGGACAAGGTGGAGATGGAGGACGAGCTGCGGGCGCGCGTCGGCGAGACCAGCAATACTCGCATCGTCTGCCGCCGCGGCGACCCGACGAACCCGCTCGATCTCGAGATCGTCAACGCCGGCGGCGCGCGGTCGATCATCGTGCTCGGCGGCGCCGAGGACGACGGTGACGCCGAAGCCGTCAAGTCCGTGCTCGCCGTCATGGCGCGGGACCCGGACCTGAAGCAGGCGCACGTCGTCGTCGAGCTGAACGACGATCGCAACGCCGAGGTGCTGCGGGAGAACAGCGGCGGGCGCGTGATTCCCGTGCAGTCGTCGGCGGTGATCGCGGGTGTGACGGCCCAAGCGTGCCGCCAGACCGGGCTGAGCGCCGTGTACCAGGAGCTCCTCGACTTCGAGGGCGACGAGATCTACTTCCAGCGTGTGCCCGAGCTCGAAGGCCACACGTTCTCCGACGCGCTCCTCGGCTTCGAGGACTCCGCCGTGCTCGGCATAGCCACGTCGGCGGGCGATATTCGTCTCAATCCGCCGATGGACACGGTGCTCGCACCCGGAGACTCGGTGATCGCGATCTCGGAGGACGACGACACCGTCGTCTTCGGGGGCTTCCGTGAGGCCGACGTCACCTCGGCGAGGTCGCCCGACGGGCTCGGCGGTCGGCAGGCCGAGGCGTTGCTCGTCGTCGGATGGAACTCGCTGGGCCCGCGCGTACTGCAGGAGCTCGACCAGTTCGTCGCCCCCGGCTCGAGCGTCGAGGTGCTCGTCGACAACGAGCTGGTCGAAGACGACCTCGTCGACCCGCAAGGCGTCGTGGCACTGGGCACGACCAATCTCGGCGTGACGTTCACCCCGACGGGAGGGGACCCGGAGATCGTCACGCGTACCGCCACGACTCGCTCGTTCGACCACATCATCCTGCTCGGCTACCGCAGCGGCGTGACACCGGCCGAGGCCGACGCCCGCACGCTCCTGACGCTGCTGCAGCTGCACCGTTGCCTGGACCGCTCCAAGGGATCACCGCGGATCGTTGCGGAGCTCCTCGACTCGAGAGACGTCGAGCTCGGACGCGTCACGGCCGCCGACGACCTCATCGTCAGCGACGTGCTGTCGAGCCTGGCGATGGCCCAGCTCTCGGAACGGCCGGAGCTCGACGCCGTGTTCCGGGACCTGTTCGACATCGAGGGATCGTCGATCACGCTGAAGTCGGCGACCGCATACCTCGGCGACGGGTCGCACGCGTTCGGGTCGTACGTCGCGGCGGCGAGCGCGCGCGACGAGATCGTGCTCGGCTACCGCCTCGGGTCCGGGGGCGGGCTCGGGGGGTCGGGAGTGGTGCTCAACCCGTCCAAGTCGGCGCCGGTCGACCTCGGCTCGGATGGGCAACTGGTCGTATTGAGCACGCGCGTGTAGCGCCGCCACTACGCTCGGCGCATGCCCGACGGACGGCTCGACTTCGTTCGCCGCCTACTCGGCGATGTCGTGCAGGCAGGCTGGTCGTGGGCGATCGACGTCGGCACGATCCGTCCCGGTCACCGGCGCGCGCAGCGGTTCGCGCGTTTCGGCCAACGCAGCGCGATCTGCTTTCCCGTCGGGGCGTTGTTCGGTGAGTCGTCGATCGAGCTCGGAGACGGGTGCATCGTCGGTCCGAACGCGACGCTCTCCGCCGGCGTTTCGCCGGAGCAGGTGCTCAACGGGCCCGTCATCACCATCGGCGACCGGTGTGTGATCGGGAAGGGGAGCGGCATCGTCGGCCACCAGCGCATCGAGATCGGCGACGACGTGTGGACGGGCCATTCCGTGTACGTCACCGACGCCAACCACGGGTACACCGACCCGGTCGAGCCCGTCGGGCGGCAGTTCGCCGCGCCGAGGCCGGTACGCATCGGCTCCGGATCGTGGCTCGGTCACGGCGCCATCGTCCTCGGCGGCGCGAGCATCGGCGAGCACGTCGTGGTCGGCGCGGGCGCGGTCGTGACGGGCGACCTCCCCGACTACTCGGTCGCGGTCGGCAACCCGGCTCG
>DASYQJ010000142.1:0-25460 GCA_036005605.1 Acidimicrobiia bacterium | reverse complement strand
CGTCGCGAGGTCGTCCGTACGGTCCTCGATCCGCCGCTTGACGGAGGCGCCGGCGAGCGTCAGCGCGGTGTCGTCATCGACCCATCCGCGCCCGCGGAGGCGGTCGACCGCGGCGTCCCACTCGTCGTCCGGCCACTGGCGGCTCCCTCGCTGCAGCTCGCTCGTGCTCGCGCCGGACGCGGCGGTGAGAATGTTCGCCTCGCAGCCGTCGACCTGCTCACCGATCAGCGCGCTCACGTGCCCGTCCCCGCGGTGCTCGCGCAAGAGGGTCGCCGCGTGCCACAGGACGAGGTGAGGTTCCACCGGCCACTCGAGCGCGGTGTACCCGGCGAACAGCGGGCGTCCCAGAGGGCTGGCGGCCTCGGCGGCGCGCCGCGCAAGGCTGGCAGCCTTCGCCACGTCGGGTGAGGCGATCGCCTCCGCGCCGAGCCAGGCCCGCAGCGTCCGATCGGCGAGGCGGACGCGCGCGGCGGTGACGGCAGCCGGGTCAGCGCGGCTCCACGTCTCCGACATCGCCCAGCGGACCATGTCGGGATGGAAGTTGTAGAAGGTCGCGATCACGACCTCGGCGGGAACCGGTCCCATCGGCGCCGCGCGCGACGCGAAGTAGCCCCTCCAGAAGCCGGGAAGCCCGAGGTCCTCGAACGCCGACTTCACGTCGGGCGCGAAATACACGACTGCGTGATAGGGCTCCATGACCCGCCACAGCGCTCGGGCGAGCCGGAGGTCGCTCACGGTCGGTCAGTCGCCGTCGCGGAAGTTCAGGTAGTAGCGGCTCGGCGTGGGGCCCCGCTGGCCCTGGTACTTCGATCCGGTCGCGACGCTCCCGTAGGGATGGTCGGCCGGGGTCGTCATGCGGAAGAAGGAGATCTGGCCGATCTTCATGCCGGGATAGATGGCGATCGGAAGCGTCGCGACGTTCGACAGCTCGAGGGTCAGGTGGCCGTCCCAGCCTGCGTCGACGAAGCCGGCCGTCGCGTGCGTGAGTAGGCCGAGGCGCCCGAGGGAGCTCTTGCCGTCGAGGCGGGCGGCGAGATCGTCCGGGAGCCGCACGCGCTCGAGCGTCGAGGCCAGCGCGAACTCGGCGGGATGGAGGATGAACGAGCGCCCGTCGGCGACCTCGACGAGCTCGGTGAGGTCCTCCTGCGCTTCCTTGGGGTCGATGTACGGCGTCGTGTCGTTCCGGAACACCCGGAAGTACCTATCGACGTGCATGTCGACCGACGACGGTTGCACGTTGGCGTCGTCGAACGGCTCGATGGCGATGCGGCCCGCCTTGAGGTCCTCGCGGATCGTCTTGTCGGACAAGATCACAGCCGGAGCCTACCGGCGGCGCTTGGTATCTTCGTCGCTCCTCGCGGGTGTAGTTCAGAGGCAGAACATCAGCTTCCCAAGCTGAGAACGCGGGTTCGATTCCCGTCACCCGCTCTGCGCGTTCCGGCGGGTCATCGACCAAGTTGGGACGCTCCCACGGGCGGGATGCAGTCCCGTGCCACTTCCGTGCCACTCGTTTTCGGGGCTGCCGCGCACTTGGTGTGCGCGGGAGGTGGCCGAGATGACGCGCCGGCGCAACAGCTGGGGCAGCGTTCGCCAGCTCGCGTCGGGCCGGTTTCAGGCCCGCTACCGCATAGCCGGCGTCGAGCACCTGGCTCCGACGACGTCCGCACCAAGCGCGAGGCCGAAGCGGTCCTGGCCACCGCGCGCGCCGACCTGGAGCGAGGCACGTGGATCGATCCCAACGCGGGCAGGGTCCCGCTCGTCGAGTACCCGCGGCGATGGCTCGACGAGCGCCCGCAGCTCCGCCCGCGGACCCGGGAGCTGTACGAAGCGCAGCTCCGCCGCCACATCCTGCCGACGTTCGGCGCGATTGCGCTGCGCGACCTGAGACGGCCCGCGATCCGTACCTCGTACGCGAGCCGAGGCCGGGCGCCTCGACGGCGGCGAAGTGTTACCGGCTCCTCCGCAGCATCCTCGCCACAGCGGTCGAAGACGAATTGATCCCGAAGAACCCGGTTGCAATCAAGGGCGCAGGAGTCGAGCACCCGAAGGAGCGACCGATCGCCACCATCGAGCAGGTCTACGCGCTCGCGGACGCCATCGAGCCTCGCTACCGTGCGTTGGTCTTGACCGCGACGTTCACGGGACTCCGCCTCGGCGAGCTCCGCGCGCTCACCCGTCGGCGCCTTGATCTCCTGCACGCGACCGTGCACGTGACGGGGCAGATGCAGGAGCTGAAGGACGGCACGCTCGTCGTCGGACCACCCAAGACCGCCGCCGGCGTGCGCCGGGTCGCGATCCCGCTGGCGCTGATCCCCGAGCTCGAGGCCCACCTGGCCCGGTGGGCGGCTCCAGGGCCGGACGGACTCGTGTTCTGCGGTACCCCGGACCAGCCGATGCGCCGAGCGAGCTTGTACACCGCGTGGAGGCGCGCTGTGCGCGCCGCAGACGTCGACGGGCTTCGCTTCCACGACCTGCGCCACACGGGGAACACGCTGGCGGCCGCAACCGGCGCAAGCACGAGGGAGCTCATGACGCGCATGGGCCACGCCTCACCGCGAGCCGCGTTGATCTACCAACACGCAACAGACGAACGCGATCGGACGATTGCAGAGGCACTCAGCCAGTTGATCGCTGCTTCCGCCCCTCCGGACTCGGCCGAGGTGTTGAACCTCCCGATCGTCGAGTCTCCGTAGCGCCCTCACACGCGGCCCAGCGAGTGCGTCGACGGCACGCACCAGAACGGGCAATCTGTGCGTGCCATTCTCGCTGCCACACCTGCGTTACCTTCGGCGAACAGCGGGTGACGTCAAGAAGGGGCGCATGCGCGCCCCTTCTTGTCTGTTGGACGTGCTTCTGCACGCCGGAATGTCTGCCCTGACGCGCTACTTCCCGGGGTTCGGGTTCTTGCTGTGCCCGGGCGGCACGCCTGGGCCCGAGCTGGAACACACGCCACCGTCATGGTCCGTGCATTTCGTTCCGTTAGGCGCGGTCCACGCGAGCGCGCTCGGTGCGGTTGCACCAATGAACACTGCTGCGCCAAGAACGACGCCTAAGAGTCGCTTCTTCATGCGCTGTCCCCCCTTGCTTCGTGGGCACCTGCCCCCGCCCATTCGACCCGCCCACGACGCGCGTACCCGGGCGTCGCCGCGCGAAAACGACCATTGGCGCCAAGTGCGTCGGCCGCGTGGCGTATACATCGCGACACGGTGCGTGGTTGTTAGCGTGAAGTGCGTTGAGTCAATGGGGTTCCGCGGGCGAGCACGGCGAAGAAGACGACCCGGAGGTGCCGTATCTGCCGATCGCTGCGGATGCTCGGGGAACATCTCCCGTCGCACAGGTGCGCCAGCGGGTCCGCACCAGAACGGGCAATCTGTGCGCGTGCGGCCTGTGCTCCCGGGTCTCGCTGGTCGCCGACGCTCGGATCGGGCATCTGAGCGCCTCGACAGTTCACGTCAGTTGCTGAGTGAGAATCGTCGCGAGCCACTGTTCGTAACGTTCGGGTGTCCAGCCTCGGTCACCGACGAGAAGGCAATAGACCTCGGGGGACATCAGCGCGTGGATCAGGTCGGCTGCGTCGCGTTCTCGCAGTCCGGGCTTGAGTGCGTGGGCGCGACCAAGCGAGCGCGCGATCTGGCGTTGACCTCGATCACGCTGTTGTCGGATCTCGCTGAGAAGTTCCGCTGCCGCGGGATCGGAACCGGCCGCGCTCATGAGAACGCGGTAGACGTCGTTGGTCCTCTGGTTGATCGCCGTCGTGACACCGGCGATCCCGGCCAGGAACTTGTGCGGGTCGGGTTCGGTGAACAGCGAGGCGACGTCTGGCCGTTCCTGCACCGCCAGCGGCTGGTCGTCACCGGCGATGGAGGTGTCGAGCAGCGCCTTGAGGATCCCGAGCTTTGAGGAGAAGAGCCGGTACACGGTCGCTGTCGGCACGTCGGCGTGCTCGCTGATTGCCTCGATGGTGGTCGCCACGTAGCCGCGTTCGAGGAACAGCACCCGAGCCGCGTCGACCACTGCCCGACGGGCGAGCCGCGTGCGGGCTTGACCTCGCCCGCTCTTGTTGGGTGAGCCGTGCTTGACGGGCTCGGGCACGTAACGATATTATCACTCTCAATTCGAGAGTACTACTATCATTCGCCGACCGGAGTCAAGGGAGCGATCAAATGAGCGCATCATCGGTCCAGGGAATCAAGACGGTGTTGCATCCAGTTTCCGATGTCGAGAAGGCCAAGGCCGTCTACACCGCTCTCCTCGGCGTCGCGCCGCAGACCGACTCGTCCTACTACGTCGGTTTCGACGTCGCAGGCCAGCACATCGGGCTGCTTCCCGGCGGTGGCCCGCAGGGTCTGACGGCGCCGGTCGCGTACTGGCACGTCGACGACATCGAAGCGAAGCTCGCCGAGGTCACCGCGGCTGGTGCGACGATCAAAGACGCGGCGAACGAAGTAGGCGGCGGCCGTGTGGTCGCGTCGGTCATCGACCCCGATGGCAACGTCCTCGGACTCATTCAGGACAAGGCATAGCAACACGCGATGGCGAAAACGAATACAAGTCGTGAAGAAGGCGGTGAGGTAATGAAAACGATGACATGTAAGCAATTGGGTGGGCCGTGTGACTATCGGCTGCAGGGAGACACGGCTGACGCGGTCATCAAGGCACAAGATCGTCATCTGAGAGAAACGGTCGCAGACGGCGATTACACGCACGCCGTTGCCTTGAAGAAGATGAAGGGGAGGTGGAAGCATCCCATCTCCGGGATGGGCTGGTATCGGGCTGCCAAGCGCAACTTCGCGGATCTCCCTGAAGACTGATGCGTTCTACGCGCGCTCACGACTCTCTGCCCGCTCCGGCGCCGACGTGAGCGTCATGTCAGTTCTCTGTAGCGGAAGCAGGTCGTCGTGTGGTCGTTCGCCATGCCGACGGCCTGCATGAACGCGTAGCAGACGGTCGGGCCGACGAAGCGGAAGCCGCGGCGCTTGAGGTCCTTGCTCATGGCCTTCGATTGGGGCGTCTCGGCGGGGATCTCTGAGATCGAGCGCCACTTGCCGACGATCGGCGCGCCATCGACGAACTGCCAGAGGTAGCCGGCAAGATCCTCGCGCTCTTCTTGCATGTCGACGATGCACCGGGCGTTGTTCACCGCCGACTCGACCTTGAGGCGGTTCCGCACGATGGCCGGATCGCGGAGCAGGCGCTCGACCTTTCGCCGATCGAATCGGGCCACCGCCGCCGCATCGAAGCTCGCGAACGCGCTCCGATACCCGTCCCGTTTCTTCAAGATCGTCGACCACGAGAGTCCGGCCTGCGCTCCCTCCAGGGTGAGCATCTCGAAGAGGTGGCGGTTGTTGCGCGACGGCACCCCCCATTCGTCGTCGTGGTACGCGACGTACGCAGGGTCGGCGTCGGGCACCCAGTCGCAACGTCGCGGCACGCCGACACGGTACCTACCCGCGCGTCCTCTCTATGCTGCGATGCGTGACTATCCCCAAGGCCGTGGCCCGGTTCAACAGCCACGTGACGAACCGTGTGTCGCGGCCAATCGCCGGCCACCTCCCAGGCTTCGCGGTCGTCACGCATGTCGGCCGCCGGTCGGGACGTACCTTTCGGACGCCGGTGAACATGTTCCGGGACGGCGAGCGGTACGTGTTCGCGCTGACTTACGGCGCCGACAGCCAGTGGGTCAAGAACGTGATGGCCGCCGGCGGCTGCGAGGTGCGCACGCAAAGCAGGACCGTGCGCCTGTGCGAGCCCCGGATCTTCACCGACCCGGACCACCGCCTCGTTCCCGGACCGGTGCGCGTCGCACTGCGGATTCTCGACGTCAACGATTTTTTGTCGATGCGTCCGGCACCGGCGAAATCGAAGTAAATGCCAGGAGACCACCGGCCGCTGGTCGTGGTGATGGGTGTCGAGGGTGCCGGCAAGACCACGGTCGGACGCCGGCTGGCCGACGAGCTCGGCGTCGCGTTCATCGACGGTGACGACGAGCACTCGGCGGCGGCCAAGGAGCGCATGGCGGCCGGGATCCCCCTCGACGACGCGACGCGCGCGCCGTGGCTCGACCGGCTGGATGCGATCCTCCGCGAGCACGAGTCGAGCGGCCTGGTGCTCGCGTGCTCCGCCCTGACGCCCGCGTACCGGCAGCGCCTCAGCCGCGGCGTGGCCGACGTCGCGTTCGTGGCGCTCGTGGCTCCCCGCGACGTGCTGCTGGAACGCATCGCTAACCGCCGGGGCCACTTCGCCGGCACCGACCTCCTCGATTCGCAGCTCGCGACCCTCGAGCTCGGCGACGACGTGAAAGCCGTCGACACGACCCGACCGCTCGAGGAGGTCGTCGCCGCGGCCCGGCGCGCCCTCGCGTAGCGCGGGTGGTCAGGCGCCTGCGACCGGCGCTTCCTGGGGAACGCCGGTGAGCGCGCCCGGAACGGGCACCTCGGCGCCGCCGTCGGGGACCGCCGCCGGGGTGGCGCGCAGCAAGCCGCGCAGCGTGAGCACTGCGACGCCGTAGGCGACGAGCGCAAGGACGAGCACCACGCCGAAGCCGAGAGCCATGGCGAGGATCGTCGTGAGCACGGCGCCGATGACCGATGCGAACCCGTTCACAGCCCAACCCCAGGCGACGTACTCGCGCGGGTGCTTCGTGATTCCCGCGACCGTGCCCAGGCCGAGTGGCATGAACGCGCCCAGGCAGACGCCGAGCGGTGCGAGCACGGCGAACGCGACAACGACTCGCGCCGCGAACGGCAACCCCAGCAAGGCGTCGGTCAACGGTGTCAGGCCGAACAGGTAGAAGGCGTCGAGCAGCGCGAGCGCGCCGAGGAGCACCCACGCGGCGCGGCCGGCTCGCAGCTGGTAGCGCGAGCTGAGCAGTGCTCCGACGCCGGTGGACAGGAGGATCGCCGCCAGCGTGACCGTCAGGGAGTACGTCGGGTAGCCGAGGAAAAGCACCAGCCGCTGTATCAGTGTGATCTCGAAGAACATGAAACCCAGCCCGAGCGCGGTGAAGTAGAGCGCCGAACGTCGCTTCCGTGGAAGCCCCGACCAGATGCTCCGGATACGGACGAAGGGCAGCAGGAGGAAGACGGCTGCGAACAGGGTCGCGATCCCGAGGAGGAGCAGCAGCACCCGTTCGCCGACGTCGACCTCGAAGTCGCTCCGGTCGATCGGCTTCCCGAAGTCTGCGAGCACGTCCCGGAAGGGGGTGAAGTGCCAGAAGAACGGTGAGTCGTCGGTGATCGGCCGGACGTCGTAGGGATACGAGTCGTACCAACGGTCGAGCCGGCTCCCCGGCAGTGTGGCGATGGCGCTCACGGATTCGCCCCGCACGGGATGACCGGGCGCGTATCGCAGCGTTCCGCCCGGCATGTTGCCGAGGGCGGCGAGGAACCGGTCAACCTCCGCGGTCGTGAACGGCTCGCTCTTCACGAGGATGGTGGAGAGCGATGCGCCCCCGCCCTCGACGGGCGAGGTCGCGACGAGGATGTGGCTGGCGGGGTCGCGGACCCCGAGGTCGCCGAGCGCGTGCCGTGCCGTCGCCACGTACCGGGATGTCCGGTTCGGCTTTCGGTCGTAGTCGAACTCGCCGAACTGCGCGGCGAGGACTCCGGTCCCGCCGAGGTGCTCGAGACTGTCCTTGATGGTCTCGCTGGTGTACAGGTAGCTCTCGGAGAGCACGTAGGCACCGGCGGTGGCCGCATTCGTCGCCGCGTAGCTGTCCGGCGCGGGGTACCAGACAACGTTGTACGTGTCGTCGCTGCGTGCCAGGAACGACCGGCCGTCGCCCTGGACGTAGTTCACGGCCGGGTTCTCGGCGAGATGCCCGGCGTAGTCCGCGAACTTGTCGGTGACGAGCGAGTGCGTGACGGGGTTGAGCTCGACGGCGTCGACGTGGCGGGCGTCGAAGTAGAGCGAAGTCAGGATCTCGTGGCCGCCGGCGGCGCCCACGATCAGCACGTTGTCCGGTGACGTTCCTCCCACCGCGAACGGCAGCGCGCGCGGGTCGGTGTCGAACCCGAAGCGGCCGAGGCTCGCCTGCTTCCCGTCCCAGCGCTGGATGACCGATCCGACGAGGCCGTCGTGGTACAGGATCCTGCGATCGGGACCGAAGTCGACGACGTCGACGCGGAAGATCGGACTCCATGACGAGTACCGCGTCGCTGACTCGTCGAACTCACCCTTGAACTCGTCGGCGCGCTGCTCGGGGAGCACGCTCGGCCGGATGACACCCACGGCCAGCACGGCCACAAGGACGACACCGACCGGAACAAGCACGCGCGAGCGCCCACGGACGGCGAGGCGGACACCGGCAAGTGCGAGCACGAGCCCGGCCAGGAAGATCGTCGCCGGCGGGCCGATCCAACTGATGAACGACACGACCACCGCGCACGCGATGCCGGCGCCGACGAGGTCGGCGAAATACAGCCGCCCGATCTGATCGGACTGCCTGGCGAAGAGCGTGGCGATCATCACTCCCACGGCGATGAACGACGCGAACAGCGCCAGGCAGAGGCAGAGCAGGAGCGCGAGGTTGGTGAACGACGACAGCGAGCCGTAGTCCCACAGGGCGAGCGTGTCGGTCCGGACGGTCGCGACGATCACGTAGCCGACGGCGACGCTGGCGGCGCCGAGCAGCAGCCCCCACTGGACAATCGTCTCGGTCTCGGCGCGCCGGAGGCGGCGCGAGATGGCGACGATGACACCACCGCAACCGATTCCCAACAGCGCGAGCCCGATGACGAGGTACGTGTGGTAGTAGAAGAGCTTGAACGAGATGACGCGCGTGTAGCTGATCTCGAGCAACAAGGCGGCGAAGCTGACGAGCAGGATCTCGAGGGCGTAGCTGCGGCGCGACGAACCGACGCGTTGCGAGGAAGCGCTCACATTCGCCGTCGATTCGTCGATCCGGAGGAGGCTACTTGGTCGCCATCGCGGCGAGCCCGGCGACCATGACGACGAATCCGATGACGAGGTAGACGACCGTCCGCGCGATCGGCGCCTCCGGGAGCGTGTCCCCGCCCCGCGTCGCCGCCACCTTCGAACCGGAGCGACGGCGCACGAGCGCGATGAGGTTTCCGACGAACAGCGCTGCACCGATCGCGGCGACGAGCTCGCGCAGCACGTCGTCGTAGATGCTCACGTCGTGATCGTACGCGGCCGCGGTCGTCGCGGCCGATCCGGGTCAGAAGCGTGGCCCCCACACCATGAGCATGAGGATGACGACGAGGTCGACCTGGAGCGCCGCGCTGACGGCCCCGACGCGCCGGCCGCGTTCCTCGAGCTCGACGACCTGGGGCGGCGGCTGGCCGCCGGCGGCACCGGCCGGAGGCGGCCCCATGGCGACCAGCTCCTCCTGCAGTCCGATGATCCGGCGCACGTTCGGCATCAACAGGCCGTGCGAGAGGCCGAGGCCGAGGATGTAGAGCACCATCGCGGCGACGATCCAGGAGTCGCTGAAGCTCCACGCCTTGTCGCTCAGCACGACGAGGAGGATGCCGAACACGAATACGGCGTAGATGAAGAACTGGGCGATCCGGGAGACGAGGAAGTTCGCCTGGGTGATGGCGAGCCCCTCGGTCCCCCGCCGGCTCCGGGCCTGCTGGCCGTAGATCCCGTTGAGGAGCACGGCGCCGAACCCGACGATCGCCGTCAGGATGTGCAGCACGAGGACGAGCTTGTAAATGCCGCTGTTGATGCCCATGACGCGCCCCCTTCACGGTCGAATGCGCGGCGCAGCCTAGGTCCACGACGTCGTCGCTGTGGTACAACGCGGCACGTGCGGCTGGTCGTGGCGCGATGCTCGGTCGAGTACGAAGGCCGGCTCGGCGCCCGGCTCCCGCCGGCGCAAAGGCTGATCCTGCTCAAGGCCGACGGCTCGATCGCGGTGCATGCCGACAGCAAGGCGTACAAGCCGCTGAACTGGATGAATCCTCCCTGCACGATCCGCGAGGAGCCGGGCGCGATCGTCGCCACCACTCCCGGCGGGGAGCGACTCACCATCGCGCTGCACGAGGTGCTGCTCGACCACGACATCACGCTGGGCGATGATCCCGGCCTGGCCAAGGACGGCGTCGAGGCCGAGCTGCAAGAGCTCATCGCCGCGCGCGTGCGCGCCCTTCGTGACGACCTCCGCATCGTCCGGCGCGAATACCCGACCGACATCGGGCCCGTCGACCTGCTGTGCCGGGACGGTGAGGGCCGCGCGGTGGTGATCGAGGTGAAGCGGATCGGGGAGATCGCCGGGGTCGAGCAGCTGCTCCGCTACCAGGAGCGGCTCGATCTCGACGCCACGCTCGCGCCGACGAACGGCCTGTTCGTCGCCACGCGCATCAAGCCCCAGGCGCGCGTGTTCGCCGAGAGCCGCGGCGTGCAATGCATCGAGATCGACATCGAGCGCCTGCGCGCCGACGCCCCGCCCGACCTCCGCCTGTTCTAACTGTCTCGCCGTTCTTCGAAGCGGGGCGGGCGCTTCTCGAGGAAGGCGGCAAATCCCTCTTGGGCGTCGGGCGACTGGCTCGACTGCGTCATCACGTCGAGGGCGTGCTCGTACGCGGCGCGCTGGTCGAGGCCGATCTGCGCGTAGAACGCCTGCTTGCCGAGGCCCTTCGACGCCCGGCTTCCGCGGGTGGCGCGGCGGAGCAGGCTGACGGTGGCGTCGTCGAGCTGGTCGGCGGGAACGACGTGGTTGACGAGCCCCCAGTCGAGCGCGGTGCGGGCGTCGATGGTGTCACCGGTCAAGCCGAGCTCCAGCGCACGCTTCTGGGTGACGTTGCGCGCCACGGCGACCAGCGGGGTATGGCAGAACCAACCGCCCTTGCCGCCCGGAGTGGCGAAGCCGGCATCCTCGGACGCCACCGCGAGGTCGGCGGTTGCGACGAGCTGGCAGCCGGCCGCGGTGGCCAAGCCGTGCACGCGCGCCACGACGGGCTGGGGGATGGATTGCATCGTGACCATGAGCTCGGTGCACGTCTCGAGCAGCTCACGGATCGACGCGCTGTCGGCGCCGGCAAGGTCACGGAAGTCGTGGCCGGCAGAGAAGACCGGGCCGTTGGCGGCGAGGATCACGCCGCGGGCGCTGCTGTCGCCCGCGTCTCGGAACGCCGCCGTCATGTCACGCAGCATCTCGAGCGACAGCGCGTTGCGGCGCTCGGGACGGTTCATCGTGATGGTCGTGAAGTCCTCTTCGGTCTTCACGAGCACGGAGTCGGAGCTCATGGCAACCCCCGGATCGCAACGGTAGCGCCACTGGTCGCCTGGAATCGCCGGCGCGCCGACCGAGCCGCCGCTAATCGCGCGCCATGTTGTCGAACTTCGTGAACCTCTCGTTGAAGGCGAGCCGGGCGATGCCGGTGGGGCCGTTCCGGTGCTTCGACACGAGGATCTCGGCCTGTCCGCGCTGGTCGGACTCGGGGTTGTACACCTCGTCGCGGTAGATGAAGCAGACGACGTCGGCGTCCTGCTCGAGGCCGCCCGACTCACGGAGGTCGGCGAGCATGGGCCGCTTGTCCTGGCGGTATTCGAGCTGCCGGTTCAGCTGCGAGAGCGCCATGACCGGGCAGTCGAGCTCGCGGGCGAGGATCTTGAGGCCACGGGACAGCTCGGCCACCTCGACCTGGCGGTTCTCGATGTGGCGGGAGCCGGTCGAGCTCATGAGCTGGATGTAGTCGACCACGATGAGCCCGAGGTCCCCGTGCCGGGCGCGGATGCGGCGGGCCTTCGCCCGCATCTCCATCACCGTGCAGTGCGGGTTGTCGTCGATGAACAGCGGCGCTTCGGCGAGGCGCCCGACGGCGTGGCTCAAGCGGGACCAGTCCGACTCCGGGATGTTGCCGGTCCAGAGGCGCTTCGCCTCGACGCGACCCTCCGCCGCGAGCAGTCGCTTCGTGAGCTCGAGGTTGCCCATCTCCATGGAGAAGAACATGACCGGGCGCTGCACCGAGACGGCGACATTGGCGGCCGCGCCCAACGCGAACGACGTGTTGTGCACGAACATGTCGGCGGCGACGAAGTTGTGGACGTGCGGGACGGTCAGGTCGTACACCTGCTCGTCACCGACGTACACGATCGAGACGATCTCGTCCCACCAGATGTCCGACTTCGCGAGGAGCTCGAGGTCGCGGGAGTCGAGCACCTCGGCGAGGAGTGCGAGCGTTCCCCGCTGCGGGGAGCGTGTGCCGACGTGCCAGTTGTAGTTCGCCGGCTTCCCCGCCGCCTCTGACACCGATCGCCACGTGCGATCGCCCTTGGCCTTCAGGACCTCGCCCCAGAACGACGCCGGGATGGTGTCGAGGTTCGAGTTGCGGCTCCTTCGATCGAGTGCGTCGAGGACGCGAGCCACCGCGTCCTGCTTGCCGAGGATGCCGATGTCGGCCGCGAACCGTCGGATGGACTCGGGGTGACTCACCTCGATCTGCCACGACGGAAAGCCCCGCCCGTTGTACAAGGCCGTGCGGTGCCGGAGCTGCGAGGCCACCCCGAAGCGCAGCAGCAGGTGCTGCACGCCACGCGCCAGCCGCTCGGAGCGTGAGCCGAACCCGATCGAGGCCTGCCCGCCCTTGTGCACGGACGCCCAACCGTTGGCGGCGAAGAGCCGGTTGAGGAACAGGGTGAGCTGCTTGCGGGGCAGGCGGTACACCGCATCGGGGATGTGCTTGGCCCGCGACTCCTTCTTCCAGAGCCCGTGCTGGCGCAGCAGCGTGGTGACCGGGCTCGGCCGCCCCAGCGGGGTGCAGAGACGGTGCTCGGACGGCGAGGTGTGCCTGACCGTGACGCCGAGCTTCGCGGCGCACCGCTGCAACTCCAGGAGCACCGAGGGCGACCCGGTGCTCATCATCGGCGAGCCGTCGGCGAGGCAGCCGTTCCCGATGAGGAACCCGAGCATGACGACCTCCGCCTCGGGGCGCGGTTCGTCCCCGAACACTCCGATCGAACGAGGCACGGCGACACGGTCGCCGACGCAGATGTCGGCGAGCGGCTTCCAACCGTCGGCAGTGAGGAACGGGTGCGTGATCGTGGTGCGGACGACGCGACCCGTGCGGGTCGTGATCTTGTAGACGGGCTTCACGCCGTCGTCCACGAACGCCGACGGTGCGATGCTCCGAACGCGCAGGTCGTCGTCGAGCGCGAGGACGCGCACCGGCCGACCCGCCCGCCCGCGCTCGTAGACCTCCTGGGCGGTCTGCACCGCGCCCGTCGACGCGTCGACGATCGGCGTGTCCCACGCGACGCACTTGCCCATCGAGGGACGCGCCGCCACGATCACGAGGTTCGAACGTTGGAGGCCGAGCAGCAGCGAGTCGAGCTCGTGGTAGCCGCTGGGCACGCCCACAACCTCGTTGTCGCTCCCGTACATCGACTCGAGCTGGTCGAGCGTCGTCTGGAGCGAGTCGGAGATGCCAGCGAGCGACTCGCTGACTCGCCGCTCGGCGACCTCGAACACCATCGACTCGGCGCGGTCGAGCGTCTCGGCGACGTCCTCGGGAGTGTCGTACCCCATCTCGGCGATGTCGCCGGCGACCCCGATCAGTCGACGGAGGAGAGCGAGCTCGTTGACGATGCGCGCGTAGTGGCCGGCGTTCGCCGATGCCGGCGTCGCCGCCTGGATGCGCAGCAGCGCGGCGCGCCCACCGACGGCGTCGAGCAACTCGGCGCGGCGCAGCTCCTCGGCGATGGTGACGGGGTCGACGGGCTCGCCCTGGCCGTACAGGGCCATGACCGCCTCGTGGATATGGACGTGCGCGGGCTTGTAGTAATCGCTCGCCTCGACATGTGCCTCGACGGCCGCCGTGATCGCATCGCGCGAGAGCAGCATCGCTCCGAGGAGCGACTCTTCGGCTTCGAGGTTGTGCGGCGGGACGCGCCCCGCCCTCTGCCGACGCGCGTCATCGATCGCCTGGACCACGCTGCTCCTTTCCTGCCTCCCGGCTCCCCCGAACGGCCGGGCCCCCATATCCGGGCCCTCGTGTCGCCGCTCCCAGTGCGACGCCCCTCCCACGAGATGCCTCGTTCCGCATCCTCGTCGGGTCGGCCTGTGGATCGATAGAGCGATTTCCTTGTGGATACACGGCTCTCGCCTCCACAACCCTGGGGACGAATCGCTCTCATTCTCCGCTCGGGGTGTGACAGCTACCCGAGGCCGCGATGAACAGGCTGGTCGCAGCGTCGCGGGAAGAAGGAAAGAGAAGCGGGCGCCGGCGCGCCCTGGGGAATGCGCGCGAGCGCGCTATTCGGGGACGACGTCGACGGTGAGGGTCACTTCGACGTCGGCGTGCAATTTCACGGGGACCTCGACCGCGCCGAGCTCCTTGAGCGGCTCGGCGAGTTGCGTCTTGCGCCGGTCGAGCTCGACTCCCGTCTGGGCGCGCACCGCGTGGGCGACGTCGGCCGACGTCACCGACCCGAACAGGCGGCCGCCCTCGCCGGCTCGGGCTCGGAGCTCGATGCGCTGCCCGGTCAGCTGATCGGCCAGCGCCTGCGCCGCCTCGCGATCGCGCGCGTCGCGCGCCTCACGGTTGCGACGCATGGCCTCGGCCTGCTGCATGACACCTTTGGTCGCCTTCATCGCCAGGCCGCGCGGCACGAGGAAGTTCCGCGCGAAGCCGTCGGTGACCTCGATCAGGTCGCCCTTGCGGCCGATGTTCTCGACGTCGTCGCGCAGCACGACCTTCACGACTGGTCCTCGCCGCCCGCGGGCGCGGGAGCCGTCGTGTCTACTGCGACCTCGGAGGCCGCGTCGGCGCCGTTCCCGGCTTCCGTGGGCACGCTCGCGCCACCGTTGTCGGATCCGGCGGCGGCTTCCCTCTCGGGCGGAGGCTCCGGCATGCGGTCGCGGTCGCTCCGGTCCCCCCGGTCTCCCCGGTCGCGGTCGCGCCGGCCGCCGCGACTCCGCTGCGTCACCTGCCGGACGCTGTAGGGCAGGAGCGCCATCTCGCGGGCGATGCGAATCGCCCGCGCCACCGCACGCTGCTGCTGCGCGCTGTTGCCCGTCACGCGCCGCGCCCGGATCTTGGCCCGCTCCGACATGAACCGCCGGAGGAGGTTGACGTCCTTGTAGTCGACCCAGTCGATGCTCTCCGAGGAGAGGATCGACGTCTTCTTCTTGATCGGGCGGCGGCGATCGGCCGCCTGGGGCTTCTTCTTCTTGTCTCTCGCCATCTCGGGTCAGCTCACCTCATCGGTCTTCGGTGCTCAGAACGGCTCTTCGTCGGCGTCGGCACCACCGGTCGGCGCGGGTTGGGGACGCTCGCCCCCACTCCCACCGCCGCGGCCTCCACCACCGCCGCTGTCGCCGCCACCCCCGAAGTCGCCGCCGCCCCGGCGGTCGTTCTTGGTGACCTGGGCGGTCGCGAAGCGGAGGCTGGGCCCGACCTCGTCGGCGATGATCTCGACGACGTTGCGCCGGTTGCCGTCGCGGTCCTCGTAGCTGCGCTGCTCGAGGCGGCCGGTGACGACGACGCGTGAGCCCTTCGCAAGCGACTCACTCACGTTCTCAGCCATCTCGCGCCAGCACACGACGTCGAAGAAGCTCGTCGCCTCCTGCCACTCGTTGGTGTTGCGGTCCATCCAGCGCCGGTTCACCGCCACTCCGAAGCGCGTGTTCGACGCGCCGCTCGGCGTGTAGCGAAGCTCGGGATCGCGGGTCAGGTTGCCCACGACGGTGACCGTGTTGCCGTTCGCCATTGGTGTTTCCTCCCTATGCGTCCGCCGCGCCGGCGCTCGCTGTCTTCGGGGGCCCGTAGACCCGCTCCGGAATCTGGAGCACCTTGTGGCGGAATACCTCGTCAGCCAGGGAGAGCACCCGGTGCAACTCCTGCATCGCCTGCGGCTCGGCCCTCGCCTGGAGCACCACGTAGTAGCCCTCCGTGCGATGGTTGATCTCGTAGGCGAAGCGCCGCTTCCCCCAGTAGTCGACGTGCCCGGGCTCGGCGCCCTTCGACTGGATGAGCTGGAAGAACCGGTCGACCGCGGCCCGGATCGTCTCCTCTTCCAGGTCCGCGTCGAAGATGATCATGACCTCGTACGGCCGCAACGGCTCGTACCTCCTGTGGACCGCGACCCTTGCTCCGGGCCGGACGGGCTCCCGGCTGCGCCCGGCGAGCCGGGCGGCAAGGAGCAGGCTGAGTTGGAACGGTTCAGGCTACCAACCTTCGACGTGGCCTATCGACGCAGACCTTAGCGACGGGGTACGACAGCTACGAGGGAGCACCCGGGTCCTGCGGGCAAACCTACGATTCGAGGATGCCGAAGACGCGGCTCGAAGCATTCAGTGACGGCGTCTTCGCGATCGCCATCACGCTCCTCATCATCGAGGTCCGCGTACCACATTCGAAGGCGGGCGATCTCGCCCGTGATCTCGCGAACCAGTGGCCCTCGTACGCCGCGTACGTCGTGAGCTTCGCCATCATCGGCATCATCTGGGTCAACCACCACGACATCTTCGAGCGCATCACCACGGTCGACCGCCCCCTGCTGTTCCTCAACCTCGTCCTGCTGCTCACGGTCGCGTTCCTCCCCTTCCCGACGGCGCTCCTGGGCGAGTACATCCGGCAGGGCGACAACGCCCACATCGCCGCCGCCGTGTACGGCTTGAACATGACGCTCATCGGCCTGGCGTTCATCGCGCTGTGGACGTACCTCGTCCGCGTCCCGTCGCTCATGACGCCCGGCCTCGGCGCCGAAGGGGCGCGGCGCGCCCGGCGCGCCGCGATCGTCGGCCCGGTGGTCTACGGGCTCACGATTCCGCTGGCGTTCGTCAGCCCGGTGGCGTGCCTGATCGCCTACGCGGCGCTCGCGCTGTACTTCGCGATCTCGTTCACGGTCGCCGGGGACGCAGAGGACGACCAGCTCACGGACACCCGCTGAGGGCGCCACCGGGAAGCTCGCCTCCCAGCGTCTCGACCGCGTAGCTGTACGGGGCCCTCGAGCTGTACGCCGGGCATTCGGACACAGTGCCGTCAGGGCAGGGCTGCATGAGGAGGCGGTCGACGGGACGGCCGGCTTCGTCGTACCAGGCGATATCGAGCGGCACCGGGACGTCGGACATCGTGAACGACGAGCTTGTCGGCTGGTCGAAGACGAAGAGCATCCCGTCGTACGACCCGAGGTCGTTCCTGCGCATGAGGCCGGTCGCGCGTTCGTTCGTGTTGTCGGCAACCACGACGTGCCGGCAGTCCCCGCCGATGCCGAGGCGCAACTCGGTGAGGCCGGTGAACGGGGCCGTCGCCGGAGAGGCGCCGGCGAGCACCGATCCCAGCGGACCGCCCGGCGTGGCCGTCTCGTCGTCCCGGCGGAGCAGGAGCAGCAACCCGCCTCCGACGAGAGCGGCGGCCAGCGCCAGGAGCACCGCCGCCACGCCCGCCCGGCGAGCCGGGCTCACGCGGGAGCGGCGCCGAACAGGCCGAGGGCCTCGGCAACGTCGTCGGCCACGTGGTACGTCTCGTCGCTCGACGGGAACCGTCCGGCGCGCACGTCCTCGGCGTACCGGGCGACGGCCGCGGTGGCGTCGGTCTTCATCGACGCGTACCGGCGCACGAACTTCGGCTTGATGCGGTCCTCGAGGCCGAGCAGGTCGTGGTAGACGAGCACCTGACCGTCACAGTGACGCCCGGCGCCGATGCCGATCGTCGGCACCGACACGGAGTCGGTGACGATCCTGGCCACCGCGTCGGGCACGCACTCGAGCACGATCGCGAAGCACCCCGTTTCGGCGAGCGCGACGGCGTCGTCGACGATGGCGCGCGCGGCGTCGAGCTGCTTGCCCTGCACCTTGAAGCCGCCGACGGCGTGAATGGACTGCGGCGTCAGGCCCAGATGGCCCATCACCGGGATCTCGGCGTCGAGGATCGCCTCGATCGCGCCGAGGCGCTTGCGGCCACCCTCGAGCTTCACCGCCGCCGCGCCGGCACGGACGAGGTGGGCTGCGTTGTGCACGGTCTCCTCGTCGGAGACGTGGTAGCTGAGCCACGGCAGGTCACCGATGAGCAGGGCCCGCGGCTTGGCGCGAGCGGCGGCCGCCACGTGGTGGGCCATGTCGTCGATCGTGACGTGGAGCGTGTCGTCGTGGCCGAGGACGACCATCGCCAGCGTGTCGCCGACCAGGATCATGTCGACGCCGGCACCGTCGGCCACCCGTGCCGACGGAAAGTCGTACGCGGTCACCATCACCAACGGGGGCCCGTTGCCCTTGCGAGCGCTGATGTCGGGCGCGCTGAGCGGCGCGCGTGAATCGGGGCTCGACGACGCAGTCGTCATCTCCGAACCTCCACCGTCCGGGGCTCCCACGGCTCCCGGCAGCACCCCGAGCGTAGCCTCCGCGGCGGCCGGCGGCTTTGCCGACCGGCAGAATGGGAGGGTGACGGAGCGCGCCTGCGAGAACTGCGCCTTCCCGGACGAGGAGCTAGTCCTCGTCCGCCGCGTCTACGTCACCCCGGAGACGTGGGACACGCCGGCGTCACAACAGGTGGTCGACGAGGTCGAGCTGTGGTGCGTGTCGTGCCGCTCGCAGTACCCGCACGAGGTCGTCGAGGACGACGAAGAAGAGGAGTGACGCCCGACGCCGCGGCGAGCCGCCGGCGGCCGGCTACCGGCCGGGTTCGGTGAAGCTCTGCCGTGCCCGCTGGGCGGTCTCGAGGATCGTACGGATGTCCGCCGTCGAGAAGAGCTCGTACGTCTCGCCGCGGACGGTTCCGGTGCTGCTGATCGCGGCGCTCACACCGGCCATCGTCAGCGAGTCCGGCGCGTCGACGATTGCGAGCCCGTCGTGCGGCCCGAACATCCAGTAGAAGACCTCGAGCTCGGCGCCGACGCTCTCGAGGACCGCGCGCACCTGCGGTTCGCGGTCGGCGGGGCTGTCGATCATCGCCGCCAGCGACCCCTCCGAGTAGGAGAACAGCGAGAGGAACTTCGGCACCGCTGCCCTCCGGCGCGCGTCAGCCCGCGTGGCGGCGGCCGAGCAGGTACCGGCGGTCGAGGTGGTTCCACCGGCAGTCGAGACAGACCTCGACCACATAACAAGCGAACTCGTCGAAGGACGCGTCGAGCTTGTCGAGCTCGCCCGGGTAGGTGATGCAACGGCCGTTGGCCTGCTTCAGCGTGTCGCCGTACACATAGGAGACGTAGCGGACGCGCTCGGACCCGCAGATCGGGCAGTCGTGCGGCGCAGGCTCACCCACGTTGCGGGCGGCGCGGAGCAGCTCCGGATGCGCGTCGCACACGTCGAGTCGCGTGACCGCGCCGCGCCGGAGGTCGCGCAGGACCGCCCGGCGGGCGAGTGCGTAGTCAACGTGTGACGGCATTTGCTCTCCTGGTCGCCGTCGCAAGCTCCGGCTTTGCGGCGACGGTCGGCAAAAGCCGCCGTCACCGCGTCGAAGCATAGGAGCGCGTCCGGGGCGGCGCGAGACAACCGCTCGCTGCGTCTCGTCTCGCGTTCCGCGCTCCGACTTCCCGGGAGCATCGGGTCGAGCTCGGCCCGTCCCGGTGAACGGCGGCTTGCCGGCCATTGGCCGCGCGGGGCTTGACGGTGACCATCCGCTCCCCGATACTGGGCATCCGATATATCGAGCCGATATATCCAGCCACCCGACGGAGCCAACCGCGTGCTCGAACTCGCCATCCTCGGCCTGCTCAAAGAGCAACCGCTGCACGGCTACGAGCTGAAGAAGCGCCTCGGCGACACCCTCGGGTTCCTGTGGGGCGTCTCGTACGGCTCCCTCTACCCTGCGCTCCGACGCCTCGAGCAGGCCGGCGCGATCGAGATCGTGGCCCCGGGGTCGGCGGCGCCGGCGTCAGCGCCCGCGCCGATGCCGGCGACGGGTTCGATCGACGGCGAGACCGCGGCGGCGCGGCTCCGCCGCCTGCCCAAGCCGACCCGTCGCACCCGCAAGCAGTACCGGCTCACGCCCCGGGGCGAGGAGGTCTTCGCCGAGTTGCTCACCGCCGACGACGCGCCCGGCGCCGACGAGGAGAAGGCCTTCGCCC
The DNA here is from genome assembly GCA_036005605.1 of Acidimicrobiia bacterium. Classification (GTDB taxonomy): domain Bacteria; phylum Actinomycetota; class Acidimicrobiia; order IMCC26256; family JACDBD01; genus JALZAA01. Next base: position 5,489 of record DASYQJ010000142.1, on the reverse strand, counting down.
TGAAGTTCGCGTTCTGCCGGCATCTGGCCGGCGACGCCCGCCTCGCGCTGCTCGAGCGGCGCCGGGCGGGCCTGAGCGAGCGCCTCGCCCAGGCCCGGGGGTCGGCCCCGCGCCGCGGCGACCGCTACCTTCGCTCGCTCGCGGAGCACCGCACGGAGTCCACGGCCCGCGACCTCGCGTGGCTCGACGAGCTCATTGCCGCCGAGCGGCGCGCAGCTCACCCCGACCCATCACAGGAAGGAGCGACAGCACCATGAGTCGTTCGATTCGTGTCGCCATCGCCGGCGTCGGCAACTGCGCCAGCAGCCTCGTGCAGGGCGTCGAGTACTACCGCGACGCCGAGCCCGGCGAGACCATCCCCGGCCTCATGCACGTCGTGCTGGGCGGCTACCACGTCCGCGACGTGGAGTTCGTCGCCGCCTTCGACGTGGACGCAGCGAAGGTCGGCCTCGACGTCGGGAAGGCCATCTTCGCCGGTCCCAACAACACCATCCGTTTCGCCGACGTCCCGGAGCTCGGCGTCCTCGTGCAGCGGGCACCCACGCTCGACGGCCTCGGGAAGTACTACCGGGGCACCGTCGAGGAGTCTCCGGCGGAGCCCGTCGACGTAGCCGAGGCGCTGCGCGCCGCCCGCGCCGACGTGCTCGTGAGCTACCTACCGGTCGGCTCGGAGCAGGCGCAGAAGCACTACGCCCAGGCATGCCTCGACGCCGGTGTCGCATTCGTGAACGCGATCCCGGTCTTCATCGCCAGCAACACGGAGTGGGCCCAGAAGTTCACCGACGCCGGCGTCCCCATCGTCGGCGACGACATCAAGAGCCAGGTCGGCTCGACGATCGTGCACCGGATCCTGTCGCGCCTCTTCGAGGACCGCGGGGTGGCGCTCGACCGCACCTACCAGCTCAACTTCGGCGGCAACATGGACTTCAAGAACATGCTCGAGCGCGAGCGGCTGGAGTCGAAGAAGATCTCCAAGACCCAGTCGGTCACGAGCCAGATCGAGAACGGGCTCGAGGCTGACGCCGTGCACATCGGCCCGTCCGACCACGTGCCCTGGCTGGAGGACCGCAAGTGGGCGTACATCCGTCTCGAGGGCCGGAACTTCGGCGACGTGCCCCTGAACATCGAGCTGAAGCTCGAGGTGTGGGACTCCCCCAACTCGGCTGGGGTGATCATCGACGCGCTGCGGTGCGCCAAGCTCGCCCTCGACCGGGGCGTCGGCGGGCCGCTGGTGGGGCCCTCGGCGTACTTCATGAAGTCGCCTCCCGTGCAATACCGCGACGGGGAGGCGTGCGAGATGGTGGAGGAGTTCGCCCGGGGCGAGTGACGTTCAGCGTGGGACACCGCCAGTCGTCACAATGAGGCCGTGACCAACACCGAGAGCTGGGACCGCATCGCGTCCCAGCGAACCGGGAGCCCTCCCACCGACATCGTGTACTACGGGCCGGAAGGCCCGACGGAGGACGACGTTCGCCTGCTCGGCGACGTCCGCGGCAAGCGGATCCTCGACCTCGGATGCGGTGACGGGCAGGCGGCGGTCGCGTTCGCGCTCCGGGGTGCGACGGCGATCGCCGTCGACGCGTCGGTCCGAATGCTCGACCGGGCCCGCACGCTCGGCGAGCAGGCCGCGGTACGGGTCGAGTGGCATCAGGGTGACGTCGCCGATCTCGCCTTCCTGCGGGCCGAGTCGATCGACATCGTGTTCAGCGCGTATTCGTTGGGCGAGGTCGGCGACTTGCACCGGGTCTTCCGGCAGGTGCACCGCGTCCTCAAGAACCGCGGCGCGTTCATCTTCTCCTACGAGCATCCGATCAGCCTGTGCGTCGGCCGCGAGCCGCCGGAGACACCGTCGACGCCGATCAGCCGGGTCGTGCGCATGTCGTACTTCACCGACGAGCCCGTCACGGTCGCGCGCGACGGCCAACCCATCCGGCTGCACGTGCGCACGGTGAGCGAGGTGTTCTATGCGCTGACCCGCGGCGGTTTCCGGATCGAGGTCGTCGCAGAGCCTCGCCCGCCGGGCGCCGATGCCCTCGTCCCGCACACGATCATCTGGCGCGGCCGCAAGGAAGGGCTCTGAGCCGGGCTCAGCCCGCCGGCTCGATGCCGCGCTCGCGCGCCCACGCCGCGAGTCGCCGGTACGCCTCGTCCTCGTCCATCGGGCCCTCGTCGAGGCGGAGCTCGAGGAGATAATCAAGCGCCTCGCCGACAACAGGGCCGGGCTCGACGCCGAGGAACGCCATCACCTGCCGGCCGTCGAGGGGCGGCCGGATGCGATCGAGCTCCTCCTGCTCGCGCAGCCGCGCGATGCGCTCCTCGAGCTCGTCGATGCGCCGGTTCAGCGCCCGCGCCTTCGCCTTGTTCCGGGTCGTGCAGTCCTGACGGACGAGGTGGTTGAGCGGCTCGAGCAGCGGACCCGCGTCGCGCACGTAGCGGCGCACGGCTCGGTCGGTCCATCCCATCGCATAGGTGTGGATGCGCAGATGGAGGTAGACGAGGCGCGCGACGTCGTCGACGATCTCGCTCGGGAACCGGAGCGCGCGCAGCCGCTCCTCCGCCATGCGCGCGCCCACGACCTCGTGGTGGTGGAAGCTGACACCGCCCGGGCCGACCGAGCGCGTCTTCGGCTTACCGATGTCGTGCAGGAGCGCGGCGAGGCGCACTCGCAGCTCGGGACGCGTCTTGCGCACGACGGCGATCGTGTGGGCGAGCACGTCCTTGTGCTGATGGATCGGGTCCTGCTGGAGCTGCATGGCGTTGAGCTCGGGCAGGAACTCGTCGGACAGTCCGTTGCGGCAGAGGAACCACAACCCTGCCGACGGGTCGGCGAGCACGAGCAGCTTCGAGAGCTCGTCGCGCATGCGCTCCGCGCTCACGATCTCCATACGGCCGTGCAGCTCCTCGACCGCGGCCACGAGCTCGGCGTCGGGTTCGAGCGCGAACGCGGCGATGAACCGCGCCGCCCGCATCATGCGCAACGGGTCGTCGAGGAACGACACCTCGGGCTCGAGCGGCGTCCGGAGACGCTGGGCGGCCAGGTCGGCTGCGCCGTCGTAGGGATCCACCAGCTCCGGTTCGGGGAGACGCAACGCCATCGCGTTGATGGTGAAATCGCGGCGCGACAAGTCGCTCTCGATGTCGTCGGCGAACGCCACTTCGGGCTTGCGGCTGTCGGGCCGGTACACCTCGGCCCGGAAGGTCGTGACCTCGATGCGCATGCCGTCCTTCTCGCATCCGACGGTGCCGAACCGCTGGCCCTGGAGCCACACGTGATCGGCCCAGTCGCGCACGATGCGCTCCACCTCGTCCGGCCGGGCGTCGGTGGCGACGTCGACGTCCCGCTGTTGGTCCGGAGGCAGGTCGAGGAAAGCGTCACGGACGCTGCCGCCGACGAGGAAGCACTGGTGTCCGGCCGCGACCAGCCGCCCGGCCAGCTGCTGGAGGGGTGAATTCGCGTCGAGAAGGGGCCGCAGGCGCGGCGGGATGGGGGTCACCGGATCATTCTCGCCGACCATCCACCACTTCACGGGTTGGCTTCTATACGTTCACGGCATGAGGGGATGCGGACGTCCCGGCTGCAGCGCACCGGCGGCAGCGGCGATCGGGTTCGACAGCGCACGCCAGGCGGTGTGGCTCCACCCGCTCGACGAGCCCGAGGCCACCGGCCGGCTCTGCAAGGTCCACGCCGACTCGCTCCGCCCTCCTCGTGGCTGGCGGTTCTTCGACTACCGGGAGCCGGCCCAGCCCCAGCCCAACGTCACCGACCTGCTCGACGCCCGCTCCCCGCTCCTCGAGCGTGCGTTCCGGGGTGCCCGGGCCAGCTGACCGAGCAGCCCGGAGATTCACCGGCTAGGTCGCGCGTCCCCGTAACGCCGCAACACGGTCGGCGCGGTACCGTCGCGGCAGAACGGCAGGAGCCGCGGCCATGGACGTCAACTCTCCTGAGACCTGGCGCTGGATCTGGCTGATCGCCGTCGTGGGGTTCGCCCTGGCCGAGGTGTTCACGCCGGTCCTCTTCTTCATGGGGTCGTTCGCCATCGGCGCGACCGCGGCGGCAGTGGCGGCGTTCGCCGGGGGCGGTCCCGTCATCCAGTGGGCGCTTTTCGTCGGTGTGTCCGCCGTCAGCCTCGCCGCCCTCGTTCCGCTCGGACGGCGGCTCGAAGGCCGCGACGAGGTCCACCCCGTCGGCGCCAACCGGTGGGAGGGTCGCACCGCCACCGTCGTGAACGAGATCCCGGCCGGCAAGCACGAGACCGGCATGGTGCGCATCGACCGCGAGACGTGGAAGGCCGAGAGCACCAACGGGATGGGCGTCGCCGCCGGTGCCACCGTGTTGGTGACGCACGTGAGCGGCACGCGTCTCGTCGTCAGCCCGTGGCGCATCGACGTCGCGCCGCGGGGATCCACGCCCGGCCATACGGAGCCGGGCTCGCCGTCGGCACCCGGCTGACGGCCTTCGCTGAAGGAGCTGTCCCATGGCAGCAATCATCGTCCTGGCCATCCTGGCCTTTCTGCTGTTCGTCCTGGCGTTCAGCTGCATCAAGATCGTGCGCCCGTACCAGCGCGGCGTCGTCGAGCGGCTGGGGCGGTACAAGGCGACGGTCGACCCGGGATTGCGGATCATCGTGCCGTTCGTCGATCGCGTTCACCTGGTCGACATGCGCGAGCAGGTCGTCGAGGTCCCGGCGCAGGAAGTCATCACGTCGGACAACGTGGTTGTCAGTGTGTACGCCGTCATCTACCACGAGGCCACTGACGCAAAGCGGCTCAAGTACAACGTGGCCAACTTCGAGCTCGCGGTCACGAAGCTCGCGCAAACGAACCTGCGCAACCTCATCGGCGATCTCCAACTCGACGACGCGCTCACTTCGAGCGCAAAGATCAACACGCACCTGCGCGACATCCTCGACGACTCGACCGACAAGTGGGGCGTGCGCGTCGTGCGCGTGGAGATCCAACGCATCGACCCGCCGCCCGACGTCGTGCAGTCCATGCACCACCAGATGCAAGCCGAACGCACGCGCCGCGCCGTCGTCACCGAGGCGCTCGGCGTGCGCGAGGCCGCCATCACCAGAGCCGAAGGTGACAAGCAGGCGGCCATTCTCGAGGCGCAGGGGCAGTCCGAGGCGATTCAACGGCTGGCCGACGCCGAGAAGTACCGCGAGGCCGCGGTGGCCGAAGGTGAGGCTTCGGCGACCCGGGCGGTGTTCGCGGCCATGCACGACGGCAACCCGACGCCCGACCTCCTCGCGCTGAAGTACCTGGAGGCGCTGCGGGTCGTGGCCAACGGGCAGGCGACGAAGGTCTTCCTGCCCACCGAGATGAGCGGCTTGTTCGGCGCCGTGGGCGGGCTCGCCGAGCTGCTGCGCGAGCCGTCGGCCGACGGGGAGAAGCGCGCCGACACCGAGTCGGCCGAGCAGAGCAGCTAGCGCGCGGGGGCGACCTCGCGCCACAAGCCGGCGGCGGCGTCGACGACTTCGCGGCCGGGC
>DASYQJ010000141.1:0-7760 GCA_036005605.1 Acidimicrobiia bacterium | reverse complement strand
TCTCCCTTTCGCTCCGATCGTTTGGAGATGCCATGCAACGACTCGACGGGATGGATGCTTCGTTCGTGTACCTCGACACGCCGGCGACTCCGATGCAGGTCGGCATGACCTGTGTGTTCGATCCTTCGACGGCGCCCAATGGGTACTCATTTCGCAAGGTGCGCCGGCTCGTCGAAGACCGCCTCCACTTGATTCCGCCGTTTCGGCGACGACTCGTGGAGGTTCCCACGCACCTGCATCGTCCCGGATGGATCGACGACCCCGAGTTCGATCTCGATGAGCATCTGTATCGCGTCCGGCTGCCTTCCCCCGGCGGGATCAGTGAGTTGGAGCGGTTCGCGGCCGACGTGGCCAGCCGACCGCTCGATCAGCAGCGCCCGCCGTGGGAGATGCATGTCGTCGAAGGCCTCGAGGGCGGGATGGTCGGCTCGGTGACGAAGATGCACCACGCCGCGGTGGACGGCGTCTCCGGCGCCGAGCTCACCGCCACCCTGTTGGATCTCGAGCCCGAGCCGGAGCCGGCCGCCCGTCCGGACACCAAATGGCGGCCGGCGGCGCCACCGTCACCCCTCTCGATGGCTGCCGGAGCCGTGCGGGAGCTGCTCCGCCAGCCCGCCGAGGCGGCTTCGGTGCTGGCGCGAACGGCGCAGGCGGCGTGGCGCCTCGTTCGACACAATCGGCGGCCGGAGACAGCACCACCGCCGGGACCCTTCGCGGCGCCGCGCAGCGCCTACAACGCGCCCGTCACGGGGGCTCGGCAGGTGTCGCTCGCACAGATCGAGCTCGACGACGTCCGACGGATCAAGGACGCCGCCGGGGTGACGATCAACGACGTCGTCCTCGCGGTTTGTGCGGCCGCGCTGCGAGGTCACCTCGACGATCACGGCGGCGTCCCCGGACAGCCGCTCGTTGCTGCTGTGCCCGTCTCGGTCCGCGCCGACGAAGAGGGTGCAATGACGAGCAATCACCTCAGTGCGATGCTCGTCCAGCTCGGCACCACGATCGACGAACCGATGGCACGGCTCCACGCGATCGCTGAGAGCAGTCGCGCCGCCAAGACCCAACATCAGGTCCTGGGGCCCGACACCTTCTCGCAGCTCGCCGACGTCACGCCTCCCGCCTTCATCGCCGCCCTGGGCGCGCTGGAATCCCGATTCAACGTGCTCGGGCGGATTCCACCGCTGTGCAACCTGATCGTGTCGAACTTCCCCGGGCCGCCCTTCCCGTTGTACTGCGCCGGGGCGCGCATGGTCGCGGCCTATCCGATGGGCCCGCTCGGTCTCGGAACCGCGCTCAACATCACGGTGCAGAGCTATCTCGACACGCTGTGGTTCGGCATCGTCGCCTGCCCGGACGTCGTCCCCGAGCCGGAGACGCTTGCCGCCGGCATCCACGATGCCGTCCACGAGCTCGGGAAAGAACATGTGCTTCGTCGAGGTTGACGGCTGCGAGCTTCAGGCTCGCTACTTCTCCGCCGTCTCGATCTCCTTCTTGAGCGAAGCGGCGTCGGCGTCCACCTGCTTCTGCAAGACCTTCTGAGCGCGCGTGACAGCCTTCTCGATCTGCTCGTCGATCCTCGACTCGCCCATCACGATCAACGCGGCGTTGCCCTCATCCAGCGCCTCGCCGAGGTCCTTGAGGTCGCCGCGTGACATGCCCTTCCACAGGTGTCCGATCACCCCTCCGGCGGTGCCGCCGACGATTGCGGTGCCGATGATCGAGGGCGGGAAGAGGATGCCGACGAGCGCGCCGACGCCGATCCCCGTCCAGGCGCCGTGCTGGGTCGGCTTCTCGCGCTTGTGAACGTGGACCTCGTCGCCCTCTTTCTCGATCACCGCGGCATCGAAGGTCCCGATCGCCTTCGCTGCGTGGAGATCGAAGACAGCGTCGTAGTCGGCCTCGGCATCAGGGATGCTGTCGTACACCGCGGCGTAGAGGAACACGGGTCGGTCAGCCATTACTCGACTCCTTCGACGTCGGGGGTGTGTGAGCCCTGCACTGCACCCGACGGTACGAAGGAGCACCGGAGAAGGCATCACCCCGGCGGGATGATTCGAGAGACGCTCAGTGTGCGAGCGAGGTCGTCCGCTTGTACCAGTCGACGTAGTGGCGAAGCCCCTCGGGAAATGCTGTCTCGGCTTCCCATCCGAGGACGCGCTTTGCCTTCTCGCCCGAGATGACCCGGCCTTCGTAGTCACCGGGTGTGAGCGGACCGCCCTCGATCGTGAACGGGGCTCCGAGCAGGTCTCGGACCTCTTCGGCGATCCGCCGGATCGTGATGGGCTCGGGCCCCTTGAGGTTGAACACATCGTTCTCGGCGTCGCCGGACAGCGCGGCGAGGTGGGCGTCGGCGAGGTCGTCGACGTACACGTAGTTGCGGAACTGGGAGCCGTCACCGTGGACCGTGTTCGTCTCGCCCTCGAGCGCCTGGCGGACGAACCGCGGGATCACGAAGTTCTCCGACATGCCGGGCCCGTACACGTCGCCGTAGCGAAGGATCGTGAACGGGGTGCCGTAGAGCTCGCAGTAGTTGTGTGCGATGAGCTCTTCGGTGATCTTGGACGACGTGTAGATGTGCCCGGCGCTCGGGAGATGAAAGGGCACCTCCTCGTCGATCGGGGCGTCGTCCTGTGCACCGGCGTACACCCACGCCGTGCCGGCCAGCACCGTCCGGCGCACACCATTGCGTCGACTGGCCTCGAAGACGTTCGCGGTGCCTGCGACGTTCACCTGGACGGCCGACACCGGGCGGGCCAGGGCGTCGCTGGCATCGGACAGCCCGGCGAGATGGAACACCGCGTCGAGATCACGCGTCGCCTGGACCACCTCTGCAAGATCCAACACGTCGACGTGCCGGTACGCGACGTCGCTCCGCTGCGGAGGACGCGTGTCGAGCACGACCACGTCGGAGCCGGCAGTGGTCATCCGATCCGCCACGCACGACCCGATGAACCCCGAACCGCCGGTGATGCCGATTCGTCCCGCCGGTTGTCGCATCGCGCTCCCGGTCGTCGGTTCCTGGCCGAGCCCGAGGTTACGCGCGCGCCCCACGGCGCCTCGGATCCTCCGTAGAACGCTCATTGCAATCCGTTGGCGGTGTCCGGTCGTATCCTCGAAGTCAGCCTCTCGATGGCGCGGGCGCGAGCTCAGACCGGGGAGTTGAGGGCATGGGTCGACGGGTGTTCGTGACCGGGGGGACCGGGGCGTTGGGCAGCGCCGTGACGCGGCGGCTGCTCGAAGATGGTCATCGTGTCGCGGTCACGTGCCGGCACGAGGCGGAGGTCGCGGAGCTCAAGACCACGCTCGGCGATTTGGACGCCGGCCTGGCCGTCATCGAAGCCGACGTCACCGACGACGACTCGTTCGGCAGGGCGGTGGCGGATTTCCACGACCAGCTCGGGTCCGTCGAGGTCCTGGTGCATCTGGTCGGTGCCTGGCACGGCGGAGAGCCGGTCCAGGACCAGTCGTTGCAGACGTGGCGGAGCGTCACCGACCTCAACCTGACCTCGGCGTTCCTCTGCGCGCACGCCGTGCTGCCGGAGATGCTCGACGGCGGCTGGGGACGCCTGGTCTTGGTGTCGAGTCGCACGGCGAGGGAAGGCCGCAACGGCCAGTCTGCCTACGCGGTGGCCAAAGAGGGCGTGGCGACCCTCGCCGAGGTGATCGCCGACGAGTGCTGCGGGACCGGTGTCACGGCCAACACCATTGCGCCTTCGGTGCTCGACACCCCCGCCAACCGCCGCTCGATGCCGTCGGCGGACTTCACGCGATGGGTGAAACCGGAGGTGGCCGCGGCCATGGTCGCCTTCCTGGTGTCCGAGGAGGCCGGTACGTTGCGCGGCGCGTGGCTCCCCGTGTTCGGGTCCGTCTAGCGAAGACGCAACACTCCCAGCCCTTCGGACGGCTTTACGACCCCTCGGCGCTCGCGATCATCTTGTCGTAGGTGCCGAGCACCTTCCCCGAATAGCCCGGGTCGGACGCCCACTTGCCGCCGCCCATCTGCCGCCACGTCGGTGCCGAGGCCGTGCCGCCGAACCGGTCGTACTTCGAGGAATCGCCGCCCCACCAGTACGGCGACGCCGGGTTCACGAGGGGGCCGCCACCCGCATACGCCTTCAACAGCTGGATCTGGGCGCGGATGCCGTCGAGCGCGGTCGGGAATCGGTTCTGGCCGCCGCAGCCGCCGCAGGCGCCGAGGCCGGAGAAGTTGTTGTCGCTGCCGCCGGCGCTGAACCCGCCGGTTTCGATGTTCGCCTGCGCGAACGCGACGTCGCCGCGGACGTTCTCGGCGGTGCCTTCGTCGACGTACATCTGCGCGATCTGTACGACTGTCACTCCGCCCGACAATCGAGGTGAGGCGCCGCTCGAGCGGAGCCAGTCCGCCATCTCGGCCGCGTTGAGCACTGTCGGGCCCATGATGGGATCCCCCGCCGCGCGCAGCGGAGCCAGCTTCTCGGCGATCTCGATGCCGCGTTGCGCCCTGGCGACCTTCTGCCCGGCATCCGCCTTCTCCTGCTCGAGACGGGGGACCGCGTCATCGAGCTCGGCACGCTTCTTCTGCAGATCGTCCTGCTCCTGTTGCTGCCGGTCCGCTTTCTGGTCGAGCTCCTGGGCCTGCCCCTCGTAGTACTTGTCGGCGTACTCGCTGAACTTCGTCTTGCGCCCGGCCTCCATCGGGTCGCCGGTGCCGAGTGCCTCGAGCCCGCTCGCATTGGGGTTCTTGTACAGGGCAACCGCCCGCCGGGCGACCTCCGAACGCAACATCGCTTCCTGCGCCCGCGTCGAGGAGACCGTCTGCTCCAGCTCGGTGAGCCGGACCTGCGCCTCGTTGCGTTCGTTGACGGCCTGGTCGTATCGACCCGCCGCGGAGGCGGCGTCGGCCTGCGCGCGCGCCAGGCGCTCGCGGGCTCGTCCGGCGGGATCCGCCTGTGACCCCGCCGGAGGCGTGAACGCCGGCAGCGCGATCGACACGGCGCTGAAGAGCGCGGCGAAGGCGAGCGCTGTGCACGCCGACCGCCGGCGCACACGCGAGCTCACATGGGACGAGGCAAGGAGGCGCTGCATCAGGGATGTGTCGACCGTCAGGCCGGTCTTGATGACGAGCGCCGCTTCTACCCGCTCCGCCTACGGGCGCCGCCAGGCCGGGAACGCTAACAGCCGGAGGCCGCGAGATTCCACCGGCCGCCCGATGCAACCCTCGTGACCGCCTCGGCCGACGTCACCAACGGCGTGGACGGAGGCCCGGAGCTCGCCTGACCACCGCGAGTCCGAGATGCGACACATCCACCAGATCGCATGGAGCCACACGTACGCTCGCTACGCCGTGTTGGTCATCGGCCACCCCGAAGCGTGGTGGCCGGGAGGGGAGAGGCAATGGCTACGGAGAGCTACGAGAAGGGCGAGGGCTGGCTGTTCTTCGCCTTCGTGATCCTGGTGATCGTCGGCTTCTTCAACGCTGTCCTGGGTCTGACCATGATCGCCGGGGACAACATCTATGTCACCGCGCGGGACTCCGGGACCGTCGTGATCGGCAACGTCGACGGTTGGGGGTGGGTCATCCTCGTCCTCGGCATTCTCGAGGTCGTGGCAGGGTTCGGCGTGCTGGCCCGGAGCCAGCTCGCTCGCTGGTTCGCCATCGTCATGGCCACCCTGGCGGCCCTCGGGCACCTGCCGGTGATCTTCGGACCCAAGCCCGTCTTCTCGTTCCTGGTGGTGCTCATGTCCGTGCTGGTCATCTACGGCCTCGCGCAGTACGGCGGACGGGACCGCGTCGCGGTCTGAGCTCCGTCACGACCGGAATCGGGCGGCTCCCGCATGGGGGGCCGCCCGCTCCGCGTTGGGAAGTCGAATCCTCCTTGACTGCGAACGTATGTTCGTGTAGGTTGACGAGTACTTCCCGCCGCTTCCCCCGGTCCGTTCGCTCGTGCAGGAGGAAGCGTGTTCGGGAAGGTCCGCAGTGCAGTCGACGCCTTGAAGGCGACGGCTCACGCGCTCGACCCGGCCTGCATCGACGGTCACGACGCCGCCGCGCTCTTCGACGCCGTGAGCGAAGGCGAGCGGGTGTGCGGCGCCATGAAGGCGCTGCTGGCCCGGCGGATCGAGGAGACGAAGGTGTGGCGCGAGTCCGGGCACCGCAGCGCCGCGCACTGGGTCGCCGATGCGACGGGCGAGACGGTCGGGGCCGCGTGCCGGGCCCTCGAAACGGCGCGGGCGCTGGACGGGTTGTCAGATACCGATGCCGCGTTCCGTGCCGGCCGGCTCTCGCCGACCCAAGCGGCGGAGATCACGAGCGCCGCCGGCGCCGATCCCACCGCGGAGACCGAGCTGCTGGACGCCGCCGGATCGACGAGCGTGAAGGGCCTGCGCGACCGCTGTCGGCAGGTGCGCGCCGGCGCCGAGGCCGACGACCGAGCGTGGGCTCGCCGGCTGCACGTCGAGCGGCGCGCGCACGAATGGACCGATCCCGAGGGGTTCTACCGCCTCGAAGCGCGCCTGGCGCCTGATGCCGGCGCCCGGTTCAGCTCGGCGTGGCAGACACATATCGACCGCATCTTCTGCGACGCCCGACGCGCCGGCCGGCGCGAGCCTCGGGCTGCGTACGCGGCCGACGCGCTCGTGGCGCTGGCCTCCGAAGGCCCGTGCAAGCCCGTCGAGGTGCGCGTGACCGTCGACAGCGCCGCGCTCGCCCGCGGCCACACCGATGCCGGCGAACGCTGCGAGATCGACCGAGTCGGCCCCGTACCCGTCACCACCACCCGGGCGCTGCTCGACGACGCCTCGGTCGCGGTCCTGGTGCGCGACGGCGACGACATCACCGCCGTCACGAGCCCCAAGCGCGTGATCCCGGCGAAGCTTCGCCGTGCCCTCGAGGACCGCTATCCGACGTGCGGCGTGAAATCATGCGCCAACGACCAGTTCCTGCAGATCGACCACGTCGTGCCGCTGGAAGCCGGCGGCGAGACCAACGTGCACAACACGTGGCGGATCTGCTCCCACCACCACTCCCTGAAGACATACGCGGGCTGGAAGGTGGTCGGCGAGCCCGGCAACTGGGACCTCGTCCCGCCCGACGATCCCGACCCACCCCGCGCGGCCCAGCTCGTTTCAGGCAATCCGTCGCCGGTGTCGAGACGTACATCGTCATGACTGGCCGTCGCGGGTGGGGGCCGTGGGTGCGTCGGTCGAACCTGAAGACAGCACCCGAGACGGGAGGCTGAACGTGAGAGTTCGTCGAGTCATGACCATCGTCGTCGGTGCCGCCGCTGCCGTCATGCTGTGGGCGGTGCCCGCCCTCGCCAGTGACCACCTCGCGGACGCGACCAACGCCCCGGGCGCCGGCCAACGCGACTTCGCGAATCCGGTCGCACAGAACCCGTCGGGCACGTCGGGCGCGGCCGCTCAGCCGGCCACCGTCCCCGGTGAGGGCAACCCCAACGCGGGCGCCGACCAGTCGACCCCGGCGGTCGACCTGTCGGAGGTGAGCGCGCGGAGCGGCGGTCACGCCCAGCCCTAGGGACGGGCACACTCGCGGCGTCGCAGTCACGACAACGAGAGGAGGTGTCGTGGGTGTCTGCCGCTGACGAACCGGTGAGCTTCGAGCAGGACATCATGCCGCTCTTCCGCCCGACGGACCTTGAGTCCATGGCCTGGGCATTTGATCTGTCGTCCTACGACGAGGTGAAGGACCACGCCGCGGCGATCCTCGAGCGCCTGCGCGAGGGTTCGATGCCGTGTGACGGCGAGTGGCCCGAGGAGCAGGT
>DASYQJ010000140.1:0-29644 GCA_036005605.1 Acidimicrobiia bacterium | reverse complement strand
CGACGTCTTTGGGCTCATCGACGGGTATCGCGACGGCTGGGCGGCCGAGTACGTCGCCATCGAAGCTCGCGATCTGGCGCCGAAGCCGAAGACGGTCGACCACGTGCAAGCGGCCGCGGTCCCCCAAGCCGGGATCACCTCCTGGCAGGCGTTGTTCGACCACGGCCAGCTGACCGCGGGCCAGACTGCGGTCATCCACGGCGCCGGCGGTGGCGTCGGGTCGGCTGCGGTGCAGCTCGCCCGCTCAGCCGACGCTCGGGTCATCGGGACCGGTCGCGGCAACGTCCGGGCGCTCGTGCTCGACCTGGGGGCCGACAGCTTCGTCGACCTCGACCAGGAACGGTTCGAGGATGCCGTCGGACAGGCCGACGTCGTCTTCGACACGATCGGCGGTGACGTGCTCGCGCGTTCGCGCGCGATCGTGAAGCCCGGCGGCGCCCTCGTGTCGGTCGCGATGCCTCCGCCCACCGACCGCGACGACATCCGCACGGTCTTCTTCATCCGCCAGGGGAACCGGGACCAACTCGCCGAGATCGCCCGCCTGGTCGACGCCGGTCAGCTGCGCCCGCAGATCGGTGCGGTGTATCCGCTTGCCGACGCACGCAAGGCGTTCATGGACAAGTCCACCCAGAGCATGCCGGGCAAGGTCGTGCTGCAACCCTGACCGGACGACGGCCGCGGGCCACACTGGCGTCGTGGCCGGCATCACTGTGAGCGGCGTGACGATCGACAGCACCGAGCCTGAGAAGCTCGCGGCCTGGTGGGCGGAAGCCCTCGGCTGGCGGCTCGACGGATGCTGCTGTCACTCGCCGGCCGGCGGGCTCCAACGGCTCGAGTTCATGGCGGTGCCCGAGGCGAAGCGCATCAAGAACCGGGTGCACATCGACTTCGGCGCCGACGACGTCCAAGCGGCGGTCGATCGTCTGGTGGCCATGGGCGCCACGATCGCCTGGGAAGAGGACTTCCCGCCGGAGCTCGGATACCGCAACCTCGTGCTCCGGGATCCGGAGGGCAACGAGTTCTGCGTCGGTGGACCGTCAACCTGAGAACATTGCGCTCGTGCTCTTCTCGCGCAACGGCGTGAAGCCCGCGGTCGATGCGACCGCAACTGTGGCCCCCAGCGCGAGTGTCGTCGGCAACGTCACGGTCGGCGCCCGCTCCTACATCGGACACGGCGCGGTGGTCGAAAGCAGTGGTCCGCCCGTCGAGCTCGGGTCGGGTGTGCTTGTGATGGCGAACACCGTCATCCGATCGACGGGTGGTCGGCATCGTCCCCCGTTTCCCGTCACCGTCGGCGCGAACTCGCTCGTCGGCCCGCAGAGCGCGCTGATCGGCTGCCGCATCGGTGCCGACTGCTACGTCGCGACCGCAGTGATCGTGTTCCAGGGGGCCGAGGTCGGCGACGGCACGCGGGTCGGCGCAGGCTCGATCGTGCACGCCGGCGCCCTGTTGCCGCCTGCGAGCCGGGTGGGCTTCCGGCAGGTCGCGGTACCGGACGACACCGGAGTGCGCGTCACGTCCGACCTCGACGAGGCGCGACGGCTCGTCGGTCAGGCCGACTTCTTCGGGAAGGTCTTCGACGCCCGGGAAGACGACACCGTGACGCTGCACCGACAGGTGATCGAGACCCTGCAGCGCGAGGTGTCGGAGTGGCACGACGAGCCGACCACCGGCCCGTCACCCGCCGTCTGATTCGCCCGTCCTGAAACACCCGATCGGGTGATTGAGGACGCACCCTGTCGGGATCACCATCGACGTCCCGCGCGGAACGCCCTGACGCGCGCTTGACCGAGACACCTACACCCGAAATCGGAGGTCGTGAATGCCGGACATCACCAAGCTCATCGAGCAGGAGCACCGACAGGTCGAAGCGCTCTTCGAGAACTTCAGGGAGTCCCGCGACAGCGAGGTGTTGACGATTCTTTGCGACCAGCTCGACGCCCACGCCGCGGCCGAGGAGGAGGCCTTCTATCCGATGGTGCGGGACGACGTCCCGTCCGGGAAAAAGCTCGCCGAGGAAGCGAAGGACGAGCACAGCGAGGCCCGCCAGCTCATCGGCCGCATCAGAAGAACTTCCGACCCGGATCACGTCGTCGAGCTCGTGAACGAGCTCGAGCTAGCCGTCAATCATCACGTCGTCGACGAGGAAGAGGACATGCTCCCGCTGGCTCGCAACACGCTGGGAGAGGATCGATTGGTCGCCGCCGGGAGCGCCTACGAGTCTGCCAAGGCAAAAGCCCTGGGCTGATCAGCGGTCGCGGTTGCCGTCACCGCCGGCGCGCGCCCGGGCGCTCTGGTTCGCATTCGCGCCCCGGCTGCCCGCCCGGTGGTCACCGAGGATGCCCTCGCGAGCCAACGCCACGGCCTGGACACGATTGCGGACATCGAGCTTGGTGAAGAGACTGCGTAGCTGGGTCTTGATCGTGTTCTCACTCAGGTACAAGTGCTCGCCCAGCTCGCGGTTGGTCATACCGGTCGGGAGGAGCGCGAGCAGCTCACTCTCTCGTTCTGTGAGATTGACCTCTCGACCCGGCCAACGGAGTTCGGGAGAGATCGTCGCCTGTGGTGGTCGTTCCACCAACGTGACCCGCTCACCACGTGCGGCCGCTCTGATGCCGTCGACAATCTCTGTCGCCGGTCTTGCCTTTGAGATAAAACCTTGAGCGCCGGCACGGACAAGAGAGTTCGCGAAGGCCAGGTCGTCCGAGAAGCTGAACACGATGATCGCGCCATTCGCCGCGTCCGATGCCAGCTCCTCCACCCGTTCACGAATCGCGGTTGCTTCGCCATACGTGTCGAAGAGCGTCACGTCGACCGCGCTGTCCGGAGTCGTCTTGACGTCGAGCTCGACGACACGGATACCGGGTGCGTACGGGCGAAGGAGTGCGCGAAGCCCTTGCAGCACGATCTCGTAGTCGTTGACGAGCGCGACACGGATCTCGGGCATCCAACCAGGATGCCCTCCCAGCGGCGAGGACGGAAACACCCGAACGGGTGATTGAGGAGCCGCGCCCTCCGTGTGAGCATCGTTCCTCGCGGAGATCTCGGAACATCGTGCGCAGACCACCGCGAGATGCGCGCCGGTTCAGACGTTGAGCTGGGTCCTGACCGAATCATCCCGGACGGGGCGTTGTGCTCGAAGTAATCGGATTTGGCGTCTTCTCCGCATTCGGGGGATCCGCGCACATCGCGCACGCGGAGCTGAGTTTCATTCGACGAAGGACTTGGAGGATCTCGTGACAGACATGCGAGACAACACGGGCGCTGTCGGAGACCAGGGGCAGGAGACGGCAGAGCGCGCGGCGTCCGAGGCGTCGCAGGTGACCGAAGCGGCCAAGGAGCAAGCGCGCCAGGTCAAGGACGAGGTCGCGTCGCAGGCCCGCGGCTTGGTCGACCAAGCCAAGAGCGAGTTGCGCGACCAGGGTCGCTCGCAGGCCGACCAGGTGGCCCACGCCATCCGTCGGGTGAGTGACCAGGCGGAGGCTCTCGCCGCCGGTCGCGTTGACGATGCCGGCAACGTGGCTGACTACGTGCGGCGCGCCGGCGACCAGGTGGGGCGGGTTGCGGACCGTCTTGACCAGCGCGGTGTCGACGGGGTGGTCAACGATGTGCAGGAGTTCGCGCGGCGTCGTCCGGGAACGTTTCTGTTGGGCTGCGCGGCCGCCGGCTTCGTGACCGGTCGGTTGCTGCGGGGCGGTGCCGCGGGTTCGGGGGGTTCCAATGGCAACACGGGTTGATGACGATCGATCGGTCGGCCAGCTGCTCGGTGACGTGACGAGAGAGCTCCAGGCGCTCGTGCGCAAGGAGCTCGAGCTGGCCAGAGCCGAGACCAAAGAGGAATTGCAACGAGCGGGCGCGGCGGGCGAGCGCTTCGGCGCCGCCGGGCTCGCCGGCTACCTCGCCGTGGTGATGCTGTCGTTCGCAGCGGCGTGGGCGCTCACAGCGCTCATGCCCACGGGCTGGGCCTTCTTCACTGTGGGAGTCGTCCTCGGACTCGTCGCCGCCGTGATGGCGCTGCAAGGGCGCCGGAAGTTGCAAGAGGTTCATCCCGTGCCGCAGGAAACCGTGGAAACCCTGAAGGAGGACGTGCAATGGCTCAAGTCTCGCAAGAGCTGAGACAGGACATCGAGCGCATCCGCGACGATCTCGACACGACGCTCGACGCGCTCGGCGAGCGGGTTAGTCCGCGGCACATCGCGCGGCGCCGGAAGGCAGCCGTACGCGCCCGTGTGACGCGTGTGCGCACCGCCGTGATGGGGTCGGCCAGGGAGTCGGGATCGACGGCCGCAGGCCAGGCTCGCCAAGCAGCCGGTTCGGTCCAGGAAGGTGCGCAGCAAGTAGCCGGCCGGGCGGCGCAGCAGGTGCGGGAAGCGCCGGAGATGGTCCAGCAGCAGACCCGGGGCAACCCCTTGGCGGCGGGCCTCGTCGCGTTCGGCGGCGGTCTCCTCCTGGCGACTTTGTTCCCCCCGACCGAGGCGGAACAGCGCGCAGCCAGCGCGGTGCAAGAACGCGTCGAACCGCTCAAGGACCAGGCGCTCGAAGCCGGGCGCGAGGTCAAGGACCGCCTGCAGGAGAGCGCCCGGGAGGGTGCGCAGCAGGTCAAGGAGACCGCGACCGACGCGACCCAGGAGGTGAAGGAGCAGGCGAAGTCGTCGGCCGAGGAGGTCAAGGACCGAACCGTTTAGGGCGCCGGCGTCTGCGGTAGACGCTTCCGGAGGAACGTCATGGCGAGTGACCTGCGATCACGAACCGAACAGAACGACGGACGGGGGCGCCAGGCCACCCGGCCCGGGGAGGTACCGGCCCGAGGCTGGCTCGACGTTCTCAAACGGACCGTCCGGGGGATCCGCGACTCGCACGCGTCGATCGTCGCCGCCGGCGTCGCCTTCTACGCGTTCCTCGCTCTCGTCCCGGCGCTCATCGCGGTGGTTGCGATTTACGGGCTCGTCGCGAACCCAGCCGACGTGAAGAGTCAGATCACGTCCTTCACCGATGCATTGCCCCGGGACGCGCAGCGGCTCCTGTCGAACCAACTCAGCTCGATCACCCGTCGAGCCGGGGGTGGGACCGGGATCGCCGCGATCCTCGCGATCGCCGGTGCGCTGTGGAGCGCTTCCAGCGGCATCGCGGCCCTCAACACCGGGCTCACCGTCGTCAACCGCGAACAGGAGACCCGGGGGTTCCTCAAGAAGCGCGTGTTGGCATTGGTGCTCACGCTGCTCGCGGTCGCAGGCGTCCTCGTGATGCTGGCGCTCGTCGTGGCGCTGCCTTCCGTGCTGGAGAGCATCGACATCACCGGTGTCGGCAGTACCCTGCTCGAGCTGGCGCGGTGGCCGCTGCTGGCTCTCGTATTACTCGTCGGGTTGGCTGTCGTCTTCCGCTACGGCCCGCAACGCCGGCGGCCGCGCTGGCGTTGGGTGAGCCCGGGAGCGGTCGTGGCCATGCTCGTGGGGCTCGCCGCATCGATCGGCTTCTCGATCTATGTCTCGCTGCTCGGGAACTACAACAAGACCTACGGCGCGCTCGGCGCCATCATCATCATGCTGCTGTGGCTGTACTTGATGGCGTTCGCCGTGCTCTTCGGTGCGGCGATGAACGCCGAGCTCGAGCACCAGACCGAGAGGGACACGACCGCCGGGGACGAGCGGCCCATGGGCGAGCGCGGAGCCCACGTCGCCGACACCGTCGGACCAACGCGCAAGGAGCTCTGACACACGGCGGCACTGACCGCTGCGCCATTTCTGACGCCCTATCAGAACGTGTTCTAGTCTCGGAGCCGTGGAATTCAACCTCGCCGATCTCTTCGAGAACTCGGCGGACGCCTTCGGCGAGCGGGAGTACGTCGTCTGCGACGGCAAGCGCCGCACGTACAGAGAGATGGAGAAGCGCGCGAACCGGCTCGCCCACCATCTCGGCGCCCAGGGCGTCGGCCCCGGCGACCACGTCGGGATCTACGCCTACAACTCGGTCGAGTGGATCGAGACGCTGTGGGCCGTGTTCAAGCTGCGGGCGGTCTGGGTCAACATCAACTATCGCTACGTCGAGGACGAGCTGCGGTACCTGTTCGACAACGCCGACCTCGTCGCCCTGGTGTTCCAGCGGGAGTTCGCCCCCCGCGTCGCCGGCGTGCTCGACGAGCTGCCGATGCTCCGCCACGCGATCGTGATCGAGGACGGCAGCGGCGCCGACCTCGCCGGCCTCGACGCCGTCGACTTCGAAGAGGCGATGGCCTCGGGCTCACCCGAGCGCGACTTCGGGCCCCGCTCCCCCGACGACCGCTACATCCTCTACACGGGCGGCACCACCGGCATGCCGAAGGGGGTCGTCTGGCGACACGAAGACGTCTTCTACGCGCTCGGGGGCGGCATCGACGTCGTCGGCGGCACACGGGTCGACCGACCCGAGCAGATGGTCGAGAAGGGCCTCGGCCAGGGACCGACCACGTCGCTGCCGATCGCGCCGCTCATGCACGGCGCGACGCAGTGGGGCGTCATGGGCGGCAGCTTCGTCGGCAACAAGATCGTCCTGGTGTCGAAGTTCGACCCGCACCGGGTCTGGCAGCTCGTCGGCGAGGAAGGCGTCAACCTGATCATGATCACGGGTGACGCGATGGGTCGTCCGCTCATCGAGACGATGGAGCAGCGCGGCGACGAGTACGACCTGTCGTCGCTCGTCGCGGTCGGCAGCACGGCCGCCGTGTTCTCGCCGTCGGTGAAAGACCAGTTCTTCGCGCGGTTCCCGAATCTCGTCCTGTCCGACGCTGTCGGCGCGTCCGAGAGCGGCGCCAACGGCTACACGCTCGTCCAGCAGGGCAAGACGGCGATGAAGGGCGGGCCCACCGTCACCGCGGTGCGCGACTCCGTCGTGCTCGACGACGACCTGAGCGAGGTCGAGCCGGGGTCCGGCGTCGTCGGCAAGCTCGCCCGCAAGGGCAACATCCCGATCGAGTACTACAAGGACCCCGAGAAGACGGCCGGAACGTTCGTCACCGCGCCCGACGGCACCCGCTACGTGATCCCCGGCGACTTCGCGACCATCGAAGCCGACGGCACGATCACGCTGCTCGGCCGCGGTTCGGTGTCGATCAACTCGGGCGGCGAGAAGATCTTCCCCGAGGAGGTCGAGGCGGCCGTCAAGTCGCATCCGGCCGTGTACGACGCGATCGTCGTCGGCATCCCGGACGAACGCTGGGGTCAGCGGGTCGCGGCGGTCGTGCAGGCGCGCGAAGGGGAAACTCCGACACTCGACGATCTCCAGGCGCACTGCCGGACGAAGCTCGCCGGGTACAAGGTCCCCCGAGAGCTGCACCTCGTCGAGGTCGTCCAGCGCTCCCCCAGCGGCAAGCCCGATTACCCGTGGGCCCAGAAGATGGCCACGATGGCGGAGGTACAGGCATGAAGACCCGTGCGAGCGAGATGTTCGGCATCGACCTGCCGATCTTCGCGTTCAGCCACTGCCGCGACGTCGTCGCCGCGGTCAGCAAGGCGGGCGGCCTCGGCGTGCTCGGCGCGCTGGCGTTCTCGCCCGAGCAGCTCGAGATCGAGCTGAACTGGATCGACGAGCACGTCGACGGCAAGCCCTACGGCGTCGACGTCGTGATGCCGGCGAAATACGCGGGCGCCGGCGAGCTCGACCCGGAGCGGATGGGCGAGCAGCTCAAGGAGATGATCCCGCAGCAGCACCGCGACTGGGTCAACCAGCTGCTGGCCGAGCACGACGTGCCGGAGCTCTCCGAGGAAGACCGCTCCGAGGGGCTGCTCGGCTGGGTGCACGAGAAGGGCCGCGAGCAGGTCCAGATCGCGCTCGAGCACCCGATCAAGCTGCTGGCGAACGCCCTGGGCTCGCCGCCCAAGGACGTCGTCGACCTCGCGCACGAGCACGGCGTGAAGGTCGCGGCGCTGTGCGGCAGCGTGCAGCAGGCCGAACGGCACGTGAACCAGGGCGTCGACATCGTCGTCGCCCAGGGTGGCGAGGCCGGCGGCCACACCGGCGACGTCGCGTCGCTGGTCCTGTGGCCCGACGTGGTCGATGCCGTCGCGCCCGCGCCGGTGCTCGCCGCCGGTGGAATCGGCACCGGGCGTCAGATCGCCGCCGCGCTCGCGCTGGGTTGCGAAGGCGTGTGGACCGGCTCGATCTGGCTCACGACTGCCGAGAGCGACACCGGCTCGATGGCCATGGAGAAGCTGCTCGCTGCGGGCGCACGCGACACGGTGCGGTCGCGCAGCTGGACGGGCAAGCCGGCGCGCATGCTGCGCACCGAGTGGACCGAGGCGTGGGAGCGCGAGGACTCGCCCGGGACGCTGCCGATGCCGCTCCAGTTCATGCTCATCAACGACGCCATGCGCCGGATCAACAAGTTCAACGTGAAGGAGCTGACGACGATGCCGGTCGGCCAGATCGTCGGCCGCATGAACACGGTGCGCCCGGTGCGCGACGTGATGTTCGACCTGGTCGACGAGTTCGTCGAGTCGTCGCAGAAGCTGGAGAAGCTCGTCGAGGAATAGCTCGTCGAGCGAGGCGAGGGGTAGGGAGCGCTGGCGATGGTCGAGGACGAATTCGACTTCTCGACCGACGAGGCGGTGTCCCGAAGGCGCCCCGCCCCGGAGAGGTAAGTTTCGGGGGTCCGGGCGAGAGGTCCGGCGACGGAGGGATGGAAATGGGCACGGTGGGCGCGGCTGTGGCGATCGCCGTCATCGCCTATCTCGTCGGCTCGATCCCCTCGGCGTACATCGTCGGACGGCTCGTCTCCGGCGTCGACATCCGCGTCGCCGGCGAAGGCAACGTCGGCGCCCGCAACGCGTACCACGTCGTCGGTCACGGCTGGGGCGTGGCAGTCTGCCTGCTCGACGCGGCGAAGGGCGGCGCGGTGGCGGTGGCGTTGCGCGACCGGCCCACCTGGCAGCTCATGCTGGGCGGGGTCGCGGTCATCGCCGGCCACGGGTTCCCGCTGTGGCTGGGCTTCGTCGGCGGGAAGGGCGTCGCCACCGCCAGCGGGTTCGGCATCGCGCTCTTCCTTCCCGCGGCGGTCCTCGGTGGCGCGAGCGCCGGCGCCGTGTTCGCGGTGACACACCGCTTCCTCCCGACGCTCGTCGCGGCGATCGTCGGGACGTTGGGGGCGGCGGTGCTGCTCGGTGAGGGCGCCATCACCCTGGGCATCGTCGTGAGCTTGTTCGCGCTCACCGGGGTGAAACGCGCGCTGGACGAGCCGCGCATGCGAGAGATCGAGGCGTCCACCGGCTGGGATCGCGCAGCCGGCGGCACCACGTGAGTCGGGCGTTCCTGCTCGGACAGGTCCTCACCGTTCTGCTGCTGGCGCAGGTCGGGCTGCTCGTCTGGAACCTCCGCGTCGTGCGCCGGCCATCGGCGCGCCGGTGGCACAGCGACTCGCCGATGATCAGCGTGCTCGTCCCGGCCCGGAACGAGGAAGCATCGATCGCGGCGTGTGTAGACGCGCTTCTGGCGCAGGACTATCCGACCATCGAGATCATCGTCCTCGACGACGACTCGACCGACGGCACCGCTGCCACCGTGCGCGCACGCCGCGACCCGCGGCTCCGGCTCGTCACCGGCGCGGCGCTGCCGGACGGCTGGACGGGCAAGAACTGGGCGTGTCATCAGCTCGCGGCCCAGGCGCACGGCGACGTGCTGTGCTTCATCGACGCCACCGCGATGCTGAGCCCCGACGCCCTGTCGCGCGCCGTCGGTGAGCTGCGCGACTCCGACCTCGGCCTCGTGTCGATGCTCCTGCGCACGGACACCGGCACCGCGTCCGAGGCCGTGCTGATGCCCATCGTGAACTACGGGTTGCTCGCGCTCCTGCCTGCCGCGCTCATCGAGAAGCCCGCCTTCCGCAAGGAGGCGATCGCGCTCGGGCCGTTCGTCATGGTCACGCAGGCGGCGTACACAGCCGCCGGGGGGCATGCCGCCGAGCCTGCGCACATCGTCGACGACGTCCAGCTCGCCCGGTCGGTGAAGGCCTCCGGGCACCGCATCGCGCTCCGCAACGGCACCGACCTCGTCCATACCCGGTGGTACACCGGCTTCCGGGAGATCTGGAACGGCTTCTCGAAGAACGTGTACGGCGGGATCGGCTACCGGCCCGGCATCGCGCTGCTCACGCTCTTCGTGGTCGTGCCGGCGCTGCTCATCCCGTTCCTGCGGCTCGGCGCCGGGCTCACGACGGGTGGCGCACTCGCGTTCCCGGCTGCGCAGGTCGGGCTGATCCTGTCGATGCGGGCCGTCACCTCACACGTCGGGCGCGACCCGATGTGGTCCGTCCCGTTGCACCCGATCGCGATCGCCGTGTGGGCCGGGACGTTTGCGCGGTCGATGGTGCTCGCCCACACCGGGCGCGAGATCGAGTGGAAGGGCCGCCGGTACGTGGCCCGACCGATCGAGCCCGAGCTCGAGCACGACCGGAGCGAGGCGTCGGCCTGAGCGTCAGAAACGCGCGCGCCTCGTGCGGTTGCGGCATCCCCATGAGGGGCAGCAGCTCCCGGCCGCCCTTGGGCAGGAAACGAGTGGCACGCGAACCGCCGCCCCGACGGACTCGTACCCCCGAGCGTCGGGGGCTGTAGCCCAAACAGTCAAAGCACCTCATTGACGCGCGACGGCAGGAAGTCCCCGACTGTGTCGAACTTGCGCTATTCGATGATCCCGGTTGGGCGCGGGATGCCGGCGGCGTCGAGAGCGCCGTAGTACATGTCGAGCGCCATCTGTGCGTCGGTGTAGCCGAAGTAGTTGCCGTCGTCGTCGTAGAGGATGAGCCCGCCCTCGATGACGAAGAACACCTCGACCGGCTCCTCGCTGTCCGGCATGGCCTCGAGCGTGTGCGTGGAGCCGGCCTGCTCGAACACGAACGAGCCCGGCGAGGCGACGAAGTCGTACTCGAGGTAGTGCCAGCGGCCCTTGAGCGTGTACGCGTGCACGGCGCCGTCGTGGTGGTGGGTCGGGATGCGCTTGCCCGGTGCGAAGCGGTTGATGATCACCCACGTGCCGGTTTCGCGCGAGACGCGCAGCATCTTCGCCTCGACACCCTCGTCCCACACCGCCCACGGCAGGTCGTCGGTGTTGAGGTGGGCCGAGATGGCGTCGGGGGCGACGGTCGTCATGGCTGCTCCTTGGATTTCTTGACACGGCACGGCTGAAACAGGTTCCATCTTGACCCATGCCGCTCGCACCCGCCGCCCGCACGATGATCGATCAGCTCGAAGCGGGCGGAGGTCCTGCGCTCTGGGAGATGTCCGTCGACGAAGCTCGCTCCTTGAGCGCGGTGATGGGCGCGATGGACGAGCCGCCGGAGGTGGCCAAGGTCGAGGATCGCGTGATCCCCGGACCGGCCGGCGACCTGCCCGTGCGGATCTACACGCCGGACTCGCCGGCGCCGCGGCCCGTCATCGCCTTCTTCCACGGCGGCGGGTTCGTGATCTGCTCGGTCGACACGCACGATGGTCTGGCGCGGCGCCTGGCCAATGCAACCGGCGCGGTCGTCGTGAGCGTGGAGTACCGGCTCGCGCCTGAAGTGCGCTGTCCGGATTCGGCCGAGGACTGCTACGCCGCCACGGTGTGGACGCACGAGCACGCCGGCGAGTTGGGCGCCGACTCGGATCGGCTGATGGTCGCGGGCGACAGCGCGGGCGGGAACCTCGCCGCGGTCGTCGCGCTGATGGCGCGCGAGCGGAACACACCGCCGATCATGGGCCAGGTGCTCGTGTACCCGGTCATCGACGCCGCCTGCGACGCGCCGTCGTACACCGAGAACGCCGAGGGCTACTTCCTCACGGCACCCGGGATGCGCTGGTTCTGGGATCACTATCTCGGACCCGACGGCGACGGCACCCATCACCATGCATCACCGATCCGCGCGAGTGACCTTTCGGGCCTGCCCCCGGCGGTGGTGATCACGGCCGAGTTCGACCCGCTGCGCGACGAGGGCGAGGCGTACGCCGGCGCACTCGAGGCCGCCGGTGTGCCGGTCGTGGTGCGCCGCTACGACGGGATGATCCACGGCTTCGTGAGCATGCCGATGCTCTTCCCCGAAGCCGACGACGCGGTGGCGCGCATCGCCGAAACCCTCAGCTCGTTGGGTCAGAAAGTACACGAATAGCGCCGGTTTGCGACTCAACGCGGCGGGGCGGCGGCGTCAGATGCGTTGAAGGAGGCTGGCCGTACCGAGTGACCCGCCGCAGCACATCGAGACGAGCGCGAATTCCTTGTCCGAGCGCTCGAGCTCGTGCAGCGCAGTGGTGATGAGGCGGGAGCCCGTGGAGCCGACCGGGTGGCCGAGCGCGATGGCGCCGCCGTTCACGTTGACGCGATCCATGTCGGGCTTGTGGACCTGCGCCCACGACAGCACGACCGAGGCGAACGCCTCGTTGACCTCGAACAAGTCGAAGTCGGCCATCGACATGCGCGACCGGTCGAGCATCTTCTGGGTCGCGAGCACGGGGCCGTCGAGCAGGTAGTACGGGTCCGAGCCGGTCACGAGCTGGTGCACCAGCCGTGCGCGCGGCTTCAACCCGAGCGCCTTCGCCTTGTCCTCGTCCATCCATAGCACGGCGGCGGCGCCGTCGGAGATCTGGGACGAGTTGCCGGCGGTGATCATGTAGCCGTCGACGACGGGTTTCAGATTCGAGAGCGCGTCCATCGACGTGTCGCGCAGCCCCTGGTCGCGCGTCACGGTCATCGTCGAGCCGTCGGCCTGGGGCGCGTCGATGGGCGCGATCTCGCGCTCGAAGCGACCCTCGTCCCACGCCACCCTCGCCTTCTGCTGGGAGCCGAGCCCCCACTCATCGAGGTCCTGACGCGCCAGCCCGCGCATCTCGGCGATGCGCTGGGCAGCGCCGAACTGGCCGTTGGGCGGGTCGTCGTACGGCCACGGCTCGGTCTTGTAGTGACCCGGCCCGTTGATGACGTTCGATCCCAGCGCGACGTGGCTCATCTGCTCGACGCCGCACGCGATGCCGGCGTCCATGCCGCCGGCCGCGATGAGCCCGGCCACGAGGTGGTTCGCCTGCTGGGCAGAGCCGCACTGCGCGTCAACGGTGCTGCAGGCGGTCGTGTACGGGAGCACGTCGTTGCCGGCCGACAGCCAGGCGTTGCGGGTGACGTTGCTCCCCTGCTCCCCCGCCTGCGTCACGCAGCCGCCGACGA
The DNA here is from genome assembly GCA_036005605.1 of Acidimicrobiia bacterium. Taxonomy (GTDB): domain Bacteria; phylum Actinomycetota; class Acidimicrobiia; order IMCC26256; family JACDBD01; genus JALZAA01. Next base: position 16,492 of record DASYQJ010000140.1, on the reverse strand, counting down.
CCTCCTCGACCGAGCCGGCGTCGATGCCCGCCCGCTCGATGACCGACACCAGGGCGTGGCGGAGGACCTCGGTCGCCTTCAACTCCGACAGCCAGCCGTTGCGCTTGCCGATCGGCGTGCGGACGGCTTCGACGATGACGGGCGTGCCCATGAGATCCTCCCGGGGAGCGTGCAGCGACCCAAGTTTAGAATCTGTTCTAATGCCGGGTCCGCTCGAGGGGTTGCGCGCCGTGGAGATGGTCGGGCTCGGGCCCGGGCCCTTCTGCGGGATGCTCCTCGCCGACATGGGCGCCGAGGTGCTGCGGGTCGACCGGGTCGACGCCGCCCGGGCCGTCGATCACTCGAGGCCGGCGACCAGCGCCATGGACCGGGGCAAGCAGGCCGTCGCCATCGACCTGAAGCAGCCCGAGGGCGTCGAGGCGCTGCTGCGACTGATGGAGCAGGCCGACGCCTTCTTCGAGGTGTTCCGGCCCGGGGTGGCGGAGCGGCTCGGAGTCGGGCCCGACGTGGCGATCGCCCGCAATCCCCGGCTGGTGTACGGACGGTTGACCGGCTGGGGCCAGGACGGCCCGTACGCGCAGGCCGCCGGCCACGACATCGACTACATCGCGCTGGCGGGCGCGCTCGAGCCACTGGGCCGTGCCGGTGGGAAGCCGACGCCGCCGATCAACGTGCTCGGCGACTTCGCCGGCGGCGGGATGCTGCTCGCGTTCGGGATCGCGTGTGCGCTGCTCGATCGCGAACGCACCGGCACGGGGCAGGTGATCGACGCCGCGATGGTGGACGGCGCCGCGCTCATGCTCACGCCGTTCTACGGGGCGCGGGCGAGCGGCTTCTGGGGCGAGCGGGGCACGAACCATCTCGACACCGGCGCGCCGTTCTACGAGGTGTACGAGACGGCCGACGACAAGTTCGTCGCCGTCGGAACGGTGGAGCCGAAGTTCTACGCCGAGCTGATGGCGCGGCTCGGCCTCGAGGCCGACCTTGACGCGCAGTACGACAAGACGCGGTGGCCGGACGAGAAGAAGAAGCTCGCCGAGGTCTTCCGGACCAAGACGCGGGACGAGTGGTGTGCACTGCTCGAAGGCACCGACGCGTGCTTCGCCCCGGTGCTCACACCGGTCGAGGCGCCCGACCACCCACACAACCGCGCCCGGGGAACTTTCGTCGAGCTCGCGGGCGTGCCGCAGCCCGCGCCCGCGCCCAGGTTCAGCCGCAGCGCGGCGCCGACCCCGGCACCGGCGATGCACCCCGGCACCGACACCGACGCGGTGCTCGCCGGCTGGGGGTTCGACCCAGACGAGGTGGCGCGGTTGCGCGACACCGGCGCGGTGCTCTAAGGAACCCGGTCATGCCGATTCCCGAGCAGCGCGATCTGGACAAAGCCCGCGAAGTCATCCGGGACTGGCTCGCGGGCAAGCTGCCCGACGCCCGTGACCTGACGATCTCCGCGCTCATCGGCCCTGCGTTCACCGGCTTCTCGAACGAGACGCTGCTCTTCGACGCGTCGTGGAACGAGGGTGGCGAGGCCCGATCGGCCGGCTTCGTGATCCGCGTGAAGCCGACTTCGCACACGATCTTCCTCGAGGCCGACTTCGACTCGCAGTACAAGGTGATCAAGGCGCTGTCGGAGCACACGGACGTGCCGCTCCCGCCCGTGCACTGGTACGAGGACGACGAGTCGGTCCTCGGCGCCCCGTTCTTCGTGATGGGCAAGGTCGAGGGCAACGTCCCTTCGGACAACCCGCCGTACACGCAGACGGGTTGGCTCCTCGACGAGGCGACGCCGGCGGTGCGGGCCCGGGTCGTCGAGAGCGGCCTCGGCGCGCTGTCGCAGATCCACCAGACGGACTGGCGCAAGCTCGGCTTCGACTTCCTCGACAAGCCGCAGTACGGCGCACCGGGCATCGACCAGCAGATCGCGTACTACGAGCGGTCATTCGAGTGGGCGGCGCACGGCCGGCCGCAACCGATCGCGGAGGCGACGCTCGACTGGGTGAAGGCCAACAAGCCGACCGGTGCGCAGCACCTCGCCCTGGCGTGGGGCGACGCCCGCATCAACAACCAGATGTTCGACGAAGCCGGCAACGTCGTCGCGGTGTTCGACTGGGAGATGGTCACGCTCGCGGATCCGATGATGGACCTGGCCTGGTGGCTGTTCCTCGACCGGCACTTCCACGAGGGCATGTCACCACCGGACGCCGAAGGCGGTGCGTATGGCACCGGGCCGCCGGGCATGCCGCGCCTCGACGGGTTCCCGACGCGGGATCAGATGGTCGCCCGCTACGAGGAGCTGACCGGCTGGAAGCCCCACGACCTCGAGTTCTACGAGGTGTTCGCCGGCCTGCGCTTCGCGGTCGTGATGATGCGCATCGCCGCGCTCGTCGTTGAGTTCGAGCTGCTGCCGTCCGATACCGACATGGACACCAACAACATCGTCACCCGCTTGCTGGCGGCCAAGCTCGGCCTCCCCGCCCCCGGCCCGGAGCCGCTCCCCGCAGTCTGACGATGCGTGCACAGACCATGACAGTTCTGGTCTCTGCACGCATCAGAAGGGCTTGCCGGTCCACCTCGGGTCGCGGCGCTCGATCCAGGCGAGGACGCCTTCGCGGGCGTCGGGGGTGCCCATCACCTGACGGTGGTACTCGGTCTCGAGGCGGCCGATCTCATCCCGGTCGAGCTCGGGGCTCGCCCACAGCAGCCGCTTGCTCAGCGCGACCGGCTGCGGAGCGGTGTGCACGGCGATGTCGCGTGCAATGTCGAGCGCGGCGGGCAGCACATCCCCGGACGGCAGAGCGCGGCTGGCGAGGCCGAGGTCAGCAGCCTCACGACCGGTGAACGTGCGCCCGGTGAGCAACAGGTCGGCGGCACGGGCGAACCCGACGGTACGCGGGACCGTCCAATGCGAGTGCGCGTCCGGGATGACGCCTCTGCGGACGTGGACGAAGCCGAGCTTGGCGTCCTCGGCCACGAGGCGGATGTCGCACTGCATCGCCAGGGTGAGGCCGATGCCGATGGCGTGACCGTTGATCGCGGCGAGCACCGGCTTGCGCACCTCCCACGCCGGCGGGTGCACGGGCGAGGCCGTGAACTCGTCGTTCGTGGGCGCGGCGAACGTGTCGCCGCCGGGCTCCATGTCGGCGCCCGCACAGAACGCGCGCCCGGCGCCGGTGACGACGACGGCGCGCACGCCGTCGTCTTCGTCGCACGCCGCGTAGGCGCGACCGAGCCCGTCGCCGATGGCCCCCGTGAACGCGTTGAGCCGATCAGGCCGGTTCAGCGTGACGACGGCGACGCCGTCGGCCGTCTCGACGGTGACCGGCTCGTCGCCCACGGCTACAGCGCCCGGCCGGCGCGGTGCCCGTCGAAGATGGCGCGGTCGGCCGGGCGCGCCGCTACCGCATCGCCGATGCGCACCACCTCGGGCGCCCGGCCCCGAAGCTCGAAGTAGAGGTCGTCGTTCGGGAGGCCGTGAGTGCGGATCACCACGGTGTCGGCAGGGACCGTCTCCATCGCGAGCAAGAGTGTGTCGATCAGCGTCACTTCGTGATCGCCGATCGACACCATCGCGGTGTTGGGTCGCCAGCGCGCGCCGGCGCGCGCCATCCGCGGCAACGCCGCTGCCATCGTCTCGGGGTCGAGCAGCATCGGCGTCGGCAGCGGGCACGCCACCGTGACGTCAGCGGCCCGGGCCGCCAGCCGCTCCCCAAGGCCGATCGCCTCGATGTGCCCGACGACGTCGAGAATCACGACCCGGCCGTCGAGCTCGTCAGCGTCGAGCAGCGCCTGCTCGTGGTCGATCACGAACGGTTGGTCGCTCCCCGGCACCGGCATCGGGTGCCACTTCGATGCGCCCGCCGTTGTCGCATGGGAGCCGGTGGCCACGACAACGGCATCCGGCTTCAGCGCGAGCACATCGTCGGAGGTCGCGTCGACCCCGAGCCGCACGTCGACGCCGCGGCGCTCGCACTCCCCGACGCGCCAGTCGGCGAAGTCTGCGAGCTCTTCGCGCCCCGGGAGCTGCTGAGCCAGACGGATCTTGCCGCCGAGCTCGTCGCTCCGCTCGAGCAACGTCACTTCATGTCCCCGCGCCGCCGCCACCCACGCCGCTTCGAGCCCGGCCGGTCCCCCGCCGACGACCACGACGCGCTTCGCGCGCGCCGCCGGACGAAGCGTCCCTGCACCGAGCTCCGTCTCCCGACCGACCGCGGGATTCGTCACGCAGTTGATCGGCAGGCTCTGGATCAGGTTCCCGTAGCAGCCCTGGTTGCAGCCGGTGCAGCGGCGGATCGTGTCGTCGGCGCCGGCGCGCGCCTTCGCTCCCCAGTCGGGATCGGCGATCAAAGCCCGCACGACCGTGACGGCATCGGCCTCGCCGCGCTCGAGGATCCCCTCGGCCTCGCCGGGCGTGAGAATGCGATGCACCGCGAACACGGGTGTGTCGCGCAGCGCCTTCTTGACCGTGTGGGCGGCGTACACCCCCAACAGGTGCGGCGCGTACAGCGGGCGCACCATGCCCATCCCCGACACGCCGACGCTCACGTGCACGAAGTCGACGAGACCGGCGTCCTCCAGGCGGGCGGCGATCTCGGCGGCATCCTCGGCGGTGAGGCCCGAACCGTCACGCTGTTCCTCGTCCCCGACGAGACGGAGACCCACGGCCACGCCGTCGCCCACGGCGGAGCGGACCGCATCGAGCACCTCGACGCAGAAGCGCATCCGGTTCTGGAGGCTCCCGCCGTACTCGTCCGTCCGGTGGTTGCTCTTCGGCGAGAGGAACTCGTGGATCAAGTACCCGTGGGCCCCATGCACCTCGATGCCGTCGAAGCCACCGGCGGCGGCGTTGGCTGCCGAGCGTGCGAAGTACTCGACGAGCTCGCGGATCTCCTCGTGCTCGAGCGGTTTGGGGGGCTCGTTGTAGTTGGCGACGGCGGACGGAGCCCACGCCGGCAGCTTCGACCACGTCCCGTCGTTCACGCCGCCGTTGTGCGCGAGCTGGAGGAACGCCAGCGCGCCGTGCTCGTGGACGGGCGCGGTCACCTGCTCGAAATGCGGGATCGCCGTCTCGTCCCAAGCGATCGCGTTGTTGCGCATCTGGTACGCCGTCGTCGGGTGGACCTGCGCCTGCCCGGCGACGATCACTCCGGTCCCGCCGGCCGCCCGTTCGCCGAGGTAGCGCCCGTACCGTGCGCCGTAGTAGCCGGGCTCGCCGACCGTCGCCGCGGGCTCGACGAACTGGGTGAAGTGCGCGCCGCAGACGATGCGGTTCGGCGCGGTGACGGGCCCAATCCGCAGGGGCGAGAACAGCAGCGGGCGCGCGTCTTGGCTCAAGGGAACTCGAGCGAACACTCCTGGTCGAGCCGCAGCACTTCGGTCAGCCGCCCGAACGCCAGGAAGTCCGCGATGCAGATCGTGAGGTCGAGGATGTCGGCGTCACTGAAGTGCTCGCGCAAGCGCACGAAGAACTCGTCGTCGAGCTCCAGGTGAGCGAGCGCAAAGCGCTCGGCGTACTCGATCGCGACGCACTCGGCTTCCGAGTACTCGTCATGGTCGCGATGCTCGGCGACGTGCGCGTACATGTCCTCGGTGACGCCTTGTTCCGCCAACTGCGGAATCCGCCAGCCCAGTCAAATGGGGCACTGGTTGATCTGCGCGATCCGCATGCGCACCGATTCGCGCACGCGTCCGGGGAGCTTGCTCTCGCCGTACACGGCCGCGGACAACTCCGCGACCGGGCCACCGAGCTCGGGGCGGAGTGACCAGACCCGCGCGATCTCAGGTCCATCACCCTCGGGAACCCTGATGCGCGCCATGTGACCCTCCAACGGACAGCGGTCGGTTGCCGCCCCCGATGAGAACGTGTTCTACTTTGCTCCGGGATGGAGTTCAACCTCGCCGACCTCTACGAGATCGTGGCAGACGCGGTGCCCGAGCGACCGGCACTCGTGGCCGGCGACCGTCGCCTCACCTACGCACAACTGGACGAGCGCGCCAACCGCTTCGCCCGTCATCTCCTCGACCACGGCGTCGAGCCGGGTGACAAGGTCGCGATCTACTCCTGGGACCGCGCCGAGTGGGTCGAGGCCATGCTGGGCACCTACAAAGCGCGCGCCGTCCCGATCAACGTCAACTACCGCTACGTCGCCGACGAGGCGCGCTACATCCTCGACAACTCCGACGCGGTCACGGTGGTCTTCGAGCGCGCGTTCGCGCCAGTGGTGAACGCGATCCGCGGCGACCTCCCGAAGCTCCACCACACGGTCGTCCTCGAGGACGGCACCGACGCATCGACCGATGCCGTGCCGTACGAGGACGCGCTGGCGGCGGCGTCACCGGTGCGCGACTTCGAGCCCCGCTCCTCGGACGACCTGTACCTCCTCTATACGGGCGGCACCACGGGTGTCCCGAAGGGCGTGATGTGGCGGTCCGAGGACATCTTCTTCGCCGCCCTCGGTGGCGGTGGCTTCGGGCAACCGCCGATCACGAAGCCCGAGGAGCTCGCCGACCGGATCCCGGCCGAAGAAGGCCGCGCCATCCCCATGGTGAACGCGCCGATGATGCATGGCGGCGGTCAGTGGATGGCGTTCATCACCTTCTTCGGCGGCGGCACCGTGGTGCTCAACTGCGACCGTCACTTCGACCCCGACCGGATCTGGCGCACGGTCGAACGGCAGCGCTGCAACTCGGTGATGGTCGTGGGCGACGCGATGGGTCGCCCGCTTGCCGAAGCGCTCGCCGCGCCCGGGGCGGCGTACGACACCTCGTCGGTCATCATCGTCGGGTCGGGCGGCGCGATCCTCTCCTCTCCGGTCAAAGACCAGCTGCGCGCGCAGCTCCCGAACGCGATGGTGATCGACAGCTTCGGCGCGTCCGAGACCGGAGCGAGCGGCACCGTGTTCGACACCGACGGTCCTGCGGCCGGTCCTCGCTTCACGATGGGCGAGTTCATGACCGTGCTCGACGACGAACTGCGCCCGGTCGTGCCCGGGTCGGGCGTCGTCGGCCGCCTCGCCCGCCGCGGGCACATCCCGCTCGGCTACTACAAGGACGACCAGAAGACCGCGGCCACGTTCGTGACCGCTGCCGACGGCGCCCGCTGGGTCGTCCCCGGCGACTTCGCCGTCGTCGAGACCGACGGCACCATCACCCTGCTCGGCCGGGGCTCGGTCTGCATCAACAGTGGCGGCGAGAAGGTGTACCCAGAGGAGGTCGAGGCGGCGCTGAAGTCGCATCCGGACGTGTTCGACGCCGTCGTGGTCGGCGTCCCCGACGACCGGTTCGTGGAACGCGTCGCCGCAATCGTCCAGCCACGACCGGGCGCCGCCCCGTCACTCGAGGAGCTCCAGGATCACGCCCGCGACACACTCGCCGGTTACAAGCTGCCGCGTCAGCTCCTGCTGGCCGAGACGATCCCGCGCACCCCGGTCGGCAAGCCCGACTACCGCGCCGCCAAGAAGCTCGCGACGAGCGAGCGTGAAGACCAAGAAGTAAGGAGTGCTCTGTAATGGCCGAGCTCGGTTTCTGGAGCATCGCCCAGGACGACCCCGAGAAGCTCGCCCTCGTCGACCCCGACGAGCGCGAGGTGCGAGCGGGCGAGCTGCTCGCGTCGAGCAATCAAGTCGTGCACGGCCTGCGCGCCGCGGGCCTCGAGCCGGGCGACGCCGTGGCGATGGTGCTCCCGAACAGTGTCGAGGTGTTCGAGCTCTACCTGGCCGTGCTCCAAGCCGGCTTCTACCTCGTGCCCATCAACACGCATCTCGTCGGAGCCGAGATCGCCTACATCGTCCAGGACTCCGAGGCGAAGGCGTTCGTCGGGCACGAGCGGTTCGCCGACGAGTGCGCGGCCGCCGCCGAGGAGATCGGATTCCCGAAGGACCAGCGCTTCGCGGTCGGCGACATCGCCGGCTTCCGGCCCTACGAGGACCTCAAGGCCGGCCAGCCCACGACCATGCCGGAAGACCGGACGACGGGCGCGGTGATGAACTACACGTCAGGCACGACCGGGAAGCCGAAGGGTGTGCGCCGGCCGCTGGCTGGTGCGGCGCCCGAAGACGGCGTCATCGGCTTCTCGGGGATGCTGTTCCTCTTCGGGCTCCAGCCGCACGACGACAACGTGCACATCTGCGGCTCGCCCCTGTACCACACGGCGGTGCTCGTGTTCGCGGGCGGCGCGCTGCACGCCGGCCACACCGTCGTGCTCATGGACAAGTGGACGCCGGAGCGGATGCTGCAGCTCATCGAGAAGTACGGCGTCACGAACAGCCACATGGTGCCGACGCAGTTCCATCGTCTGCTCGCGCTGCCCGACGACGTGAAAGCGAGCTACGACATGTCGTCGCTGCGCCACATGGTGCACGCCGCCGCGCCGTGCCCGCCGGAGATCAAGCGCCAGATGATCGAGTGGTGGGGCCCGGTCATCGACGAGTACTACGCCGCCAGCGAAGGCGGCGGGACGATCGTGTTCGCCGAGGAATGGATGAAGAAGCCGGGCACGGTCGGGCAGCCGTGGCCGATCTCGGAAGTCGTCGTGCTCGACGACGCCGGCAACGAGGTGCCGCAGGGTGAGATCGGCACCGTGTACATGTCGATGCAGACCGGCAACTTCGAGTACTACAAGGACAAGGAGAAGACCGAGGAGAACCGCCGCGGGAAGTACTTCACTGTCGGCGACATCGGTTACCTCGACGAGGACGGCTGGCTTTTCCTGCGGGACCGCAAGTCCGACATGATCATCTCGGGCGGAGCCAACATCTACCCGGCCGAGATCGAGAGCGTGCTCCTCACCTACCCGAAGGTCGGCGACGCCGCCGTGTTCGGCATCCCACACGAGGACTGGGGTGAAGAGGTGAAGGCGGTCATCGAACCCGCCGCCGGTGTCGAGCCCAACGCCGAGCTCGCCGACGAGATCCTCGCGTTCTGCGCCGACAAGCTCGCCCGGTTCAAGACGCCGCGCTCGATCGACTTCATCGTCGAGATGCCGCGTGACCCGAACGGCAAGCTGTACAAGCGCAAGCTCCGCGACCCCTATTGGGAAGGCCGCGAGCGCGCGATCTGAGCCCACGTTTTGGCGCCGCGTACATACCTCTTGGGTATGTAAACGGCGCCGAAAGCTAGTCCTCTTCGATCGAGAGGGCCTGCTTGGGGCAGCGGCGGACGGCCTCTTCCATCTTGGGACGGAGCGACTCGTCCGGGTGCTCGTTCAGGATCTGGAGCTCGTCGTCGTCGTCCACCTCGAACACGGACGGCTCGACGTCCATGCACACGGCGTTGCTCTCGCACAGGTCACGGTTCACGACGATCTTCACGGTCCCTCCTGGCGCCGTCGCAAGCTCCGGCTTTGCGGCGACGGTCGGCAAAGCCGCCGTTGCCGCGTTGAGCCTACGCGCCGAGGGCTCAGGTGCCGAAGGGGAGCTCGCCCTTCGGCAGCTTGGCGAGGGCGGCGCGTAGCTCCTCGAGGTCCTCGCGGTCGAGCGCGAGCAGATCCTCGGGTGGCTCGTGCAGCCGCTCGATCACGGCGGCGCGCGTCTTGGCGCCGAGCGGTGTGAGCACGACCGTCTTCACGCGCCGGTCGGTGGGCACCGTCCCCCGTTCGACGAGACCGCGTTCCTCGAGTCGGTCGACCAGCCAGGTCGCGTTCGAGGCGTCGCAATGCAGTGACTCTGCGAGCGCGCCCATGGGCCGGGGCTTCTCGGGCTCGAGCTCGAGCAGTGCCTTCACGTGGCCGGGCGTCACGCCGAGCTCCTGGCTCGCCAGCACCATCGCGTTGCGGGAGCCGGAGCTCCAGAAGAAGGAGAACAAGTCCCGCCACACGTCAGCCGCAAGCGTCGCCTTACTCGCAGGGCGGGTCTGTGCCACACAGGAAGGATACGCCCGCAGGGCGGGATAGTTCAACCATTCCAATAGTTTGTGACCTTTGACACTTGAGAGATACCACTCTTGACGAATTCAAGCATCGGCGCGAAATTGGTCCACATGCCTAATTCAGCCATCGCAGTCGAAGGTCTGCAGAAGCGCTTCGGCGACGTCGTCGCCCTCGACGGCGTCGACTTCGAGGTGCCCCCCGCAACCGTGTTCGGCCTGCTCGGGCCGAACGGGGCAGGCAAGACCACGGCCGTCCGGGTGCTGACGACGATCATCCGCCCCGACGCCGGCGAAGCGAGGGTGCTCGGCCTCGACGTCGTCGAGCAAGCCCAGCGTGTCCGCGCTCATATCGGGCTGGCCGGCCAGTTCGCCGCCGTCGACGGCAACCTCACGGGCCGGGAGAATCTGCGCCTCATCGGCCGCCTCACGCACCTGCCCCGGCGGCTCATCGAGGACCGCGCCACCGAGCTCCTCGAGCAGTTCGACCTCATCGACGCCGCCGACCGGCCGGCGCGCACGTACTCCGGTGGGATGCGCCGGCGCCTCGACCTGTGCGCCGCGCTCGTCCACCGTCCGCCGGTCCTGTTCCTCGACGAGCCAACGACGGGCCTCGACCTCTACAGCCGCAACCAGCTGTGGGCCGTCATCGAGGACCTCCAGGCCGAGGGGGCCACGATCCTGCTCACGACGCAGTACCTCGAGGAGGCCGACCGCCTCGCCGACGACCTCGTCGTCATCGACCACGGCAAGGTGATTGCCTCCGGCTCACCGGTGCAGCTGAAGTCCAGGCTCGGCGGCACCGTGGTCGAGGTCGGGTTCGCCGACCCCGGTGAGGCGCGCCGCGCACAGGGTTTCTTGGTCAATTACGCGGTCAGGCCGCCCGATGTCGACGGCTCCGAGGTTCGATTCGAGATTTGCGACGGCGCCCGCGTGATCGTCGACGCGTTGCGGACGCTCGACGGTGAGGGGCTCGCACCGTCGACCCTCGCCGTCCGCGAGCCCAGCCTCGACGACGTGTTCCTCGCACTCACGGGGCGGCGCGTCGAGCCCGAGGAAGCGCCCGAGGAAGCCACACGAGGTGCAGCATGACCGCAACCACTGTCACTCCCATCGGCCTCACGCCCGATCTCGACCTCCGCGGGTGGCGACGCCTTACGACCGCGGTCAGCGACACGTTCGCGGTCATGGCTCGCAACCTCATCGCGTACCGACGGGTGCCGCAGCTCCTAGTCTTCTCGACCATCCAGCCGGTCGTGTTCGTGCTGTTGTTCCGGTACGTCTTCGGCGGTGCGATCAGCGTGCCCGGAGTTCCGTACGTCGACTTCCTGATGCCGGGGATCTTCGTCCAGACGGTGACCTTCGGCGCGCTCAACACCTCGATCGGGCTCGCCACCGACCTGAACCAGGGACTGATCGAGCGGTTCCGGTCGCTGCCGATGGCCCGCTCGGCGGTTCTTGCAGGGCGGACACTTGCCGACCTCGTCCGAAACGTGTTCGTCGTCGCGCTCATGTTCGCAGTCGGATTCGCCGTCGGCTGGCGCGTGCACACGGGAATCGTTCCGCTGATCGGGGCGGTGCTGCTCGTGCTGCTGTTCGGCTACGCCTTGTCGTGGATCTTCGCCACGGTCGGTCTCGTCGTCGGCGACCCCGAGACGGCGCAGGCCGCCGCGTTCCCGGTGATGGCGCCGCTCGTGTTCGCATCCAACGCGTTCGTGCCCGTAGCGTCGATGCCCGACTGGCTCCAGCCCTGGGCGGAGCACCAGCCCGTGTCAGTCGTCATCACGGCCGTTCGCGATCTCACGATCGGCGGCCCGACGACCTTCGACGTCCTGGCGGCGATCCTCTGGTGTGTCGCGATCCTCGCGGTGGCTGCGCCGATCGCCGTGCACCGATACCGCCTCGCGACGTAGATCCGCCCCGCCGGCTTTGGCCGAGCGAGACCCCCCGCTCGCTCGGCCGCCGGCGTTTTACAGCGCAACCAGGTGCGCGAACTTGTCCTTCGCGGCGGGAAGCGCGGGCAACCCGCCCACCTCGACCCACGCGTGGGCACCGAACCCGTTGCGAGGGCGCCCGACAACGAGCGATGCAGCAACGCCGCGGCGCGCGAGAACGGCGATGAGGACGAGCGATGCAACGAGGCCCCGCGAGTCGCCGGGGAGCGCGCCGAGGGTTCTCCGGACGGCTCGACTGATGCGCACGACCTCATCGCGCGAAGGCACCGGGACCGGCTGAGAGACGGCGGCGCGGCAGCGGTCGAGCACGGTGGGCAGGTCGTTCCGGTGGACGAGCCGCCGCACCCGCAGGGTCGTCCACGCGATCTCCGCCCCGAGCCGGGCCTTGGCCGGCGGCCGGCGCGGCGGGGCGACAGCTGCCACGGCTGCGGTCACGACGCTCGACCCCGCATCCGCCGCACCCGCCTACGGATTCCTCCCGAACTACCCATATCCGCCCAATCTACACGTACGGCGCGGTCGGGTCGAGTGTCCAGGAGGTCGTCGAGGAGGCGGGGGCTAGCTTGGCCCGCGTGAGCGGAAGGCGCGCCTTCGCGTGCCTCGTCCTCATGGTGATGGTCGGCGCGGCCTGCAGCTCGTCGGGTGGAGGGTCGGCGAAGCCGAAGTCCACGACGACCACGACCGCGCCCTCCGCTTCGGGGGCGCAACCGGGGGGCGGGGCCTGGCCCACGTACCACCGCGACGCCGCGCGCACCGGTCTCGAGCCGAATGGCCCGGCGGGCGCGTCCCTCCGCCGTACGTGGGAATCGCCCGGGCTCGACGGTGCCATCTACGCCGAGCCGCTGTTCGTCGGCAATCAGGTGTTCGCCGCCACCGAGGGCAACACGGTGTACGCGCTCGATGCCACGACGGGTCAGGTGCAGTGGCAGACGAACCTCGGCGCGCCCGTCCCCCGATCCGAGCTTCCGTGCGGGAACATCGACCCGACCGGCATCACGAGCACCCCCGTCGTCGACCCGGCGCGCGGGCTGGTGTACGTCGTGCCGTTCCTCATGCCCGCTCATCACGAGCTTGTTGCTCTCGACCTCGCGTCGGGCGCCGAGCGGTTTCGCCGGCCGATCGATCCGCCGGGAAGGGATCCGAAGGTCGAGCAGCAGCGCAGCGCGCTCGCCCTCGTCGGCGATCAGGTCCTCGTCGCGTACGGCGGCCTGTTCGGCGACTGCGGCAACTACAAGGGCTTCGTGATCGGCGCACGCGCCGACGGGGGCGGCGACCTCACGACGTACGAGGTTCCTGCAGCGCGCGCGGCGGCGATCTGGGCGCCCCCCGGTCCGGTGGTCGACAACAACTCGGTCCTTGTCGCGACGGGCAACTCGATCGGCTCGAGTGACCCCGACCTCTCGAACTCCGTGCTGAGGCTGTCGCTGCCCGCGCTCCAGCTCCGGGACTCGTGGACGCCACGGAACCGTGACGAGCTGAGCCGATCCGACACGGACCTCGGCTCAACGTCACCGGTGCCGGTGGGCAACGGCCTCGTGTTCGTGGTCGGGAAGGAGGGCGTCGGATACCTCATGCGCGCAGACCGGCTCGGCGGGACCGGCGGCGAGGTGTTCTCCGGCCGAGTGTGCGCCGGGTACGGCGGTACTGCGTGGAAAGCGCCATTGCTGTTCGTGCCGTGTCGCAACGAGCTCGTCGCGCTGCGGATCGAGGGTGAGAGATTCAGCGTCGCGTGGAGCAAGTCCGGCATCAACGCCGGGTCGCCGATTGTCACGGGTGAGACCGTGTGGGCGATCGACCTCGGTGCCGGTCAGCTGCACGCGTACGCCGCCGCCGACGGGCAGGAGCAGTCGAGCATGGCGGTCGGGGATGCGGCGAACTTCGCAACTCCTGCCGCGGGCAACGGCCTCGTCGTCGTCGCCGCCGACCGACGCGTCATCGCCCTCGGCAACTGACCATCCGCTTGGTCGACGACGAATACGCTGGGCGCGTGGCAGCGGCAGGGATCGCGAGAATCCGGCACGAGTCCATGGCCATCGCGATCGGCCTGGTCGTGATCGGGTCGGGTTTCATCGTCGACGTGACGACGGGTCGCGACCTGTCCCTCTCGCTCGTCTACGTGGCCGGCGTCGCGCTCATGGTGTGGACCGGGAGCCTTCGAGTAGGCGTGCTCGGAGCGGTCGTCGCCTCGGTGGCAGTGTTCGTCGACGGCATCCAGAACTCGGTCGCAACGGGTACCGCGCTCACGAACTCGGTCGAGGCGTTCGTGCTCCTCCTGGCCACCGCGGCGGCCGTCGACTTCATGCACGCCAAAATGGTGCGGGAGGCGAGCCGCGCACGGTTCGACCCGTTGACCGGCCTCTCCAACCGGCGGGCGTGCGAGGAGCGCTGCACCGTCGAGATCGCGCGCCTCCACCGGCGCGCCGGGTCGCTCTCGGTCGCGTTCCTGGACTTCGACGGGTTGAAGCAGGTCAACGACGTTCGCGGCCACGCCGCCGGTGACGCCGCCCTCATCCACCTCGCGAAATCTTCCCAAGCCGTGCTGCGCCCGACCGACCTGCTGTCACGTGTCGGTGGCGACGAGTTCGTACTCCTGCTCCCCGACACCGACTACGACGAGGCGACCAGCGTCGTGCGCCGCATCCAAGGACGCCTGGCCGAAGCCGACGGGGACGAGCCGGCATCGGTCACGGCCGGGCTCGTGACGTGGCGCAGCGCGCCGCAGAGCATCGAGGAACTGTTCGTCGAAGCCGACGCCCTCATGTACAGCGCCAAGCGCACCGGCGGCGACCGCCACCTCGAATCCCTCGTCATCGGCTGAATCGGACTCCGGCGCGGCCGTACGCGCGCGTCGCCGCTGGGCTAGGGGCACACGACCGGGAGCAGCTGACACGTCGGGCTTCCTGGCGGTGGCGAGCTGGGCGGGGAGCCGCTGCTCGGGGGCGCTCCCGTCGAGCCCGGCGCCGGCTGGGGCGTCGCGGCCGGACCGCCGCCGGCCCCGGCTGGTCCGGCCTGCGTCGGGCTGGTCCCACGGGTCGTGCCCGGGCTCGAAGCGGGAGCCGCTGATCCGGCTGCCGGATCCGACGCGGGCGCGGGCTCGGTGCCGGGCGCAGCATCAGACGCGCCCACGGTGGTCGCTGTGGTCGAGGACGACTGCCGCTCGAAGGACGTCGACGTGGGCCGACGTGCGCGCTGGTCACCGCCAGTCGCACGGGTTCCGACGTAGACCGCGGTACCGGCAACAAGCGCGGCGACGACCCCCACCACGACTGCGATCCGGGAATGCCGAACCCGTGCACGCCGGTTCCGCGCGGCGCGACGGGCCTCCCTCCCACCGATGCGCGGCACGGCCGCGGTGGCTACGGGAGGAACAGGGGCGGTGTCATCGCCGATCGGCTCGTCGACCACTGCTGCCGGGAACTGGTCGTTCTCGCCGGCGGGGTTCTCGACCGGGTCCTCGAGCTCGGTCTCGAAGCTCGCGTGAGGCTCGAACTCTTCGGAATCGGGCGGTTCGTCCATCCACAGGTCGTCCGGTGGATCGTCCGGGAGCTGCCCGAGAAACAAGCTCCGCGCCTTCGTCGGGCCCTTCGCCTGCTGGCCCTCTCCCTCGCCGTCGGCGTCCTCGACGGGTGGCCAATGCAGGTAGACGTCCCGCTCACCGCCGCGCGCGCGCTCGTCCGGCCCGGGCATGCGGGACAGAGTACCCGGATGTTTCGCCCAGAATGCCATAGATTGGGCGACTCCGGGCTCGCCTGCGCCGCAGGCTCAGGCTTCAGCGCCGCCGCCCCGGCCACGCGAGATCGGCGAGGTTGTCGACTCGGGGCCGCCATCAGCTTGCGGGCGTGGCCGATCTTCGTGCAGGACCGGCTCGGGAAGGACGGCCGGACCTTCCGGCTTCCCAAGGTGCGGACGTTGCCCCCCGACACTGCGTCCTCGACCGATAAGTACTCCCTCGCCCACGTGCGGATCCCGGCCTTCGGTCGCGTGCTCCGCCGCACCCATCTCGACGAGTTG
Source organism: Acidimicrobiia bacterium (assembly GCA_036005605.1). Classification (GTDB taxonomy): domain Bacteria; phylum Actinomycetota; class Acidimicrobiia; order IMCC26256; family JACDBD01; genus JALZAA01. The sequence continues at coordinate 668 of DASYQJ010000140.1, read as the reverse complement.
CCGCAACTGCTCCTGGTGCCGTTCGGCCTGATGAGCCTGGTCGGCCCGCGGCCGGAGATGCCGGAGGTGGCGGCCCGCTACCCGGCCGACTTCGTGGCCGAGCGCACGAGCGTGCGCCCCGGCTGCACCTGCCTCTGGCAGCTCAGCGACTCTTCCAACGGGCTCATCTACGAGGCTCCGGAGTACGACCGCGCGTACCTCCGCCACAGCGGTCCACTGCTCGATGCGTGGATCCTGTACCGCACCGCGCGGGCGTGGCTGCCCAACTCGAGCGCGATCGAACTGGGCGACTTGCCGGCATGGGCGTGCCGGCCGGCCTTCCCGAAGTCGGGACTGCTCGAGCCGGAAGGCCGCATCCGCACCGCGGCGCGGGCGCACGTCGAGACCGCACTCGACTGAGGCGGCGTTCGTCACTCGTGCAACGGACCCTGGTACTCGCGCGCTGAGACATCCGCGTCGATATCGTGCGGCCCGTGACGGTGAGCCGGCGGGTGGCGTTTGTCGTGCTCGCGCTGCTGTCGGTGCAATTCGTTGCGCTCGGGTTGGTGCAGGCGTGGCGCGACTCCCCCACCTATGACGAGAAGTACCACCTGGCCGGAGGCGTCACTGCGCTCACCGACCATCAGCTCCGCCTGACACCCGAGCACCCGCCGCTCCCCAAGGTGCTC
>DASYQJ010000139.1:0-2898 GCA_036005605.1 Acidimicrobiia bacterium | reverse complement strand
CACGGCTCAGGGCGGAGATCTTCGAGCCGGTCGGTGTGTAGTGCCTCACGATCGGTGACGATGACACGTCCTTCGCATCGCGGGCAGGGTCGAAAGTCCCGATTACTCGCGAAATTGGCTTCGACGGGAGGAAACCCACTCACACAAGGCGCGGCTTTCCGACCCTCTGTCACCGGATCGGGTGATATAGGCATTTGTCCGGGCGATGGACCGGCTCCCCCGGTGCGTGGCCGCTCGCGACGTTCGCGCCTCAAGGTGGCAGCCCGGCGTGCCGATGTCGGAAGGGAGAGCGGGCGAGGGTGGTCTTGCCTCGACCCGATCCACGACCCGACAGGGGGACCATGGGCAGGATCGTCCGAAGTCGCGCCGGAAGGCGCATGTTCGTCGGGGTGCTCGCGCTCGCAGGTCTGGCGCTGGTCGCCTGTGAGCCGCTCAAGCCGCCGCCGGATTCGCCGCCGGCTGCGTGCTGATTCCACCGGGGTCGCCGGGCGCATGCGGGAGGCTGCCAGAGAAATAGATGTCGGACGCGCGCACGGGCGGGGCGAGCCTGGTCGTGCGCGTGTTCGATAACCGGGCGCGGGAACGGCGGCTTTGCCGACCGTTCCCGCAAAGCCGGAGCTTGCGACGGCGATGACAAGAGTCGATGAGGCGGCCGGTAGCCTGGCCCGTTGTGGTTGCGACGAATGGGGCGGCGGCGGTCGAGGTCGACGGCCTCGTCAAGCGCTTCGGTGATTTCACCGCTGTCGACGGCATCTCGTTCTCGGTCGAGCCCGGTGAGCTGTTCGGGTTCCTCGGGCCCAACGGCGCCGGGAAGACCACCACGATCTCGGTCCTGTGCACCCTGCTGCACCCAACGGACGGGCTCGCTCGGGTCGCGGGCCACGACGTCCTGCGCGCCCGCAACGAGGTCCGCTCGAACATCGGGCTCGTCTTCCAGGAAGTGACCCTGGACGACTACCTCACCGGCGAGGAGAACCTTCGCTTCCACGCCGTCCTCTACGGGCTGCACGGCGGGGAGATCAAGCGGCGCATGGACCCGCTGCTCGACATGGTTGGGCTCACCGACTGGGCGAGTCAGCAGACCCGCTTCTACTCGGGCGGCATGAAGCGCCGTCTCGAGATCGCCCGCGGTCTGCTGCACACGCCGCGGGTCCTGTTTCTCGACGAGCCGACGATCGGGCTCGATCCCCAGACCCGCGTGCATATCTGGGACTACGTCGACGAGCTGCGCGTGCGCGAGAGCACCACGATGTTCCTCACTACCCATTACATGGACGAGGCCGAGCGGTGCGACCGCATCGCGATCATCGACCGCGGGCGCATCGTCGCCATCGACTCGCCGGACGCGCTGAAGGCGTCGGTCGGCGTCGACACGGTGACGATCGAGACCTCCGACGACGCCACCGCCCGCGACGAAATCACGCGCGGGCTCGGGGTGGAGGGCGAGGTGCTCGACGAAGGCGAGGGGCTGCGGCTGCGTGTCCCTGACGGCGAGTCCTTCGTTCCGCGCATGTTCGAGCACCTGACCGTCGGCGTCCGCAACGTGAACGTGCGGCGCCCCAGCCTCGATGACGTGTTCATCCAGTACACCGGGCGTGACATGCGCGACGCCGAGGCCGGCGGCGTCGATCAGCTCAAAGCGAACCCGATGGTGCGGGGATTCCGGCGGGGCTGATGGCGACGACGGACGCGAGAACTTCGCAGCGGCTCTCCGGAACCGGCGTCACCGACGTCGGAGAAGCCGGCCCGCCGACGCCCGAGGGCGCGCTCGTCAGGAACCTGCGCACCATCGGCATGGTGTGGAAGCGCGAGCTCATTCGATTCCGCCGCACGCCGGCTCGGATCGTGTCGGGGCTCGCCCAACCGATCCTGTTCCTGTTCGTCCTCGGCGCCGGGATCAAGCCCCTGGTCGGCCAGAACGCCGCCGGCGGCGTCGACTACCAGCAGTTCATCCTCCCGGGCGTCATGGCGATGTCCGTCCTGTTCAGCAGCCTCTTCTCGGCGATCTCGATCGTGTGGGATCGCGAGTTCGGCTTCTTGCGCGAGATGCTCGTCGCGCCGGTCAGCCGCGCCGGGCTCGTGCTCGGCAAGGCCGCCGGCAGCGGGACGGTGGCGGCCGGTCAGGGGCTGATCCTCTTGATCGCGGCGCCGATCGTCGGCGTTCACCTCGATGCGCTCCAGATCATCGAAGTGATCCCGCTGCTCATGCTGCTCGCGTTCGCCTTGACGGCGTTCGGCATCGTCATCGCCAGCCGCATGCAGCGGATGGAGAGCTTCCAGATGGTGATGGGGCTCGTCGTGAACCCGATGCTGTTCCTGTCGGGCGCGATCTTCCCGCTGGCGGGGCTGGCGACCTGGCTGGCCGTCGTGACCCGCCTGAATCCCGCCACCTACGGGATCGACCCCATTCGCCGGGTGATGCTGGGGGAGAGCGACGCCGCTCCGTTGACGATCAACGGCTGGGTCGTCCCGATATGGACCGAAGTCCTGATCGTCCTGACGCTCGGCATCGCGATGCTCGCGCTCGCCGTCCGGAGCTTCCAGAAGACGGAGTAGCGTTGAGGCGTTGCCCGACACGGGCACGAACGGGCAGGAAACACTTGGTATCAAGTCGCCCGCCGCGGCCGGGCCTTCACCCCGGACCGTTAGCGTGCTCGCGATGAAGCGGGGCCTCATCGTCCTGGCACTCGTCGGCGTGCTGGGCGCATGCGCCTGGTTGGCGTCCTCGTCATCGTCGTCGACGTCGACGGCGCGGTCGTCGTCGTCCAAGTCACGGGGCCCGGTGCTCATCTACGGCGACAGCCTCATCGAGCAGGCAACTCCGTATCTGCAGAGCACCGACGAGATCCGCGCGTTCGGCGGGACCGCGCTCTGTGACTGGGTCGACAAGATGGCGCG
>DASYQJ010000138.1:0-15180 GCA_036005605.1 Acidimicrobiia bacterium | reverse complement strand
CCGTGCCGCGGGCGGTCGGGCCGTAGAACAAGCCGAACCGCAACACGATCCCCCGGCCGCCCCCGGCGGTGAACCGGTCGACGATGCGCTCGCCCTCGAGCGTGGGTCGCAGCATCTCGATCGACTCGTCGGGCGGCGTGGTCTCGTCGATCCACGCGTCGCCACCATCCGGGTAGACGAACGACACTGACTCCTTCACGAACGTGGTCACGCCAGTCGCGAGCGCGGCGTCGACGAGGTTCTCGGTTGCGGTCGTGCGGATTCGGTTGTGCGTCGCCCAACCCCTCGTGCTCGCCATGCGTCGAAGCGGCGGCACGTTGGTCGCGAGGTGCATCACCGCCTCACAGCCGTCGACTGCCGCCTTTACCGCGTCGCCGTCGAACAAGTCGACGGCGACGGGCTCGGCGCCCTGGGCGCGCAATTGCGCCGCCTTGTCATCGGTGCGCGCCACCGCGCGGACTTGATGGCCCTTCTCGAGCAGGCCGCGCACGGTGGCAGGCCCGATCGCGCCTGTCGCCCCGGTCAAGAACACCTTCATGACGTCACCTCCTGGAGCCAGATTCCGAACTTCTCGATCATCTTCGGACTCGCGTCCTGTGCCACGCCTGCCGCGAGATCGGCGATCGACGTGCGCGCGAGCCGCGCTCGCCACGCATCGTCGGCGTCGACCATCACCCGGTGGATGCCGCACATCGTCCGGTACTCGCGCGCCGGTACTGCGGCGGGACCGCGCCGGCGGATCTCGAGGCACTGAAATGCGGCGTCTTCGCCGTCGATCGCCTCGACGACGTCGAGCGCCGAGACGTCGGCGGGCGGGCGCGCCAACCGGTACCCGCCGCCGCGGCCGGGCCCGGCGGCGAGGATCCCGGCGCGCGACATCGCCTGCAGGTGCTTGGCGAGGTAGGCGACGGGGACGCCGTGGTACTCCGCCAGCCGGCCGGTCGGCAGGGCGGTGTCGGACGGCATGACGGCGAGGAGGACCGCGCAATGCAGGCCCCACTCGACGCCCTCGGAGAGCCGCATATTCCGGATGTTAGATATCCGGATTTACCCCTCGCAAGCTCAGCGCCGGTCGAGTAGCAGCGCTTGCACCGACCGGCCGATGCGACCGCTCTCGTCGTACAGCGCGGCGTCGGCGATTCCGACCCCTTCGTGGGTCGGCCACGTGCGGGCGTCGAGCCCGATCCAGTCCCCCGCCGGCAGGCGGTGCAGGTAGATCGTCAGGTCGGGGTTGATGAACAGGTGCTCGTCCCACGTCACGGCGCCGCTGATGCCGTTGCCGAAGTCGGCCGCGGCGGCGACCCGCATGAGCGGGGTCGTCTCCTCGCCGGCGACGACCGGCACGGCAAGCCGGAACCAGACCGCCGCCGGCCCGGGCACACCGATCTCACCGCGGGCCATGCTCATCTCCATCGCGAACCCGAAGTTCAGGGGGCCGAGGTTCTCGAACCGCTCGCGTCGCTTCCCGGGGCCGGGCGTGAGCCGCTCGTCGGGCGGGTCGGCGAACTCGATGTCGGCGACACGGATCCGCAGCGCAGTCGCACGCACGACCTCCGTCTCGCCGGCGAGCACCGACCCTTCGACGAGCTGCACCTTCTTCCCCGGACGCAGGGTGCGGGCGCGCAGCTCGATCGGCCCCATCGGCACCGGTCGCAGCAGCTCGATCGTCATGCGGACGACACGCGCGGCTGGGCCGGCATCGTGCTGCTCGAGCAGCCCGGCGAGCAAGGCTGCGCACGGGCCGCCGTGCTGCGCGTTCGGGTCCCACGGTCCGCGCGCGAGCTCGGTCGGGACGAAACGCTCGCCGTCGCGATGGAAGACGGCGTCGGGGAGGTCGTTCGGCACGCCGGCGAGCCTACGGGAGGCTTGTTGACGCCCGTGTCAGGGTTCTCGTACCGTCCGCGAGTGCCCGACATGCGACTGCTCGACGGCAAGGTGGCGCTCATCACCGGCGCCGCGTCGGGTCAGGGTCGGGCGGCGTCGGTCCTGTTCGCCGAGCACGGCGCCCGCATCGCCGTCGCCGACGTGAACGATGACGGCGCGCGCGAGACCGTCGATCTCGTCGAGCAGGCGGGCAGCAAGGCCGTCGCCGTGCACGTCGACGTGTCGCGCCGCGCCGACAACGACGCCATGGTTGCTGCGACCGTCGACGCCTTCGGCGGGCTGGATGTCCTCTATAACAACGCCGCCATCCAGATGTCGGGGCGCCTCGTCGAGTGCACCGAGGAGCAGTGGGACATCACGATGGCGACGAACCTCAACGCGATCTTCTGGGCGTGTCGCGCCGCCATGCCGCATCTCTCCGACGGAGACGGCGGCAGCATCATCAACACCGCGTCCGTGCTCGGGCTGATCGGATCGGAGGGCTACGCCGCGTACGGCGCAGCCAAAGCCGGGCTCGTCGCGCTGACACGTCAGATGGCGACCGAATACGGACCGAAGGTGCGCGCCAACGCGATCGCGCCCGGCTCGATCGACACACCCCGATTCCGGAAGGTCGCAGCCGAGATGGACGACGGCGACGGCTTCATCAACGGGCTGCTCGGGAACATCCCGCTCCACCGTCTGGGCACGGCGGCGGACGTGGCCGGCATCGCGCTGTTCCTCGCCAGCGATCTCTCGGCGTACACGTCGGGCGCGGTGATTCCCGCCGACGGCGGCTTGGCGGCGTTGCGATGACCGCGATCGACGGTCGCTTCGGCGGGCGCACAGCCGTCGTCACCGGCGGGGCGTCCGGTCTCGGCGAGGCCACCGTTGCCCGCCTGGCGGCGGCGGGCGCCCGGGTGGTCGTGGCCGACGTCGACGAGCCGGCGGCGCAGCGGGTCGCCGGCGCGGTGGTCAAGGCGGGCGGGACGGCGGAGGCAGTCGCCGTCGACGTCACGAACGAGGAGGACGTTCGGCGGATGGTGGGCGCCGCGACCGGCGGGAACGGCGACGGCCGGCTCGACGTGCTGGTGTGCAGCGCGGCGGTCGAGGTGCGCGCGTCGCTCGCCGACACGAGCGACGACGAGTGGCAGCGCGTCCTCGACGTGAACGTGAAGGGCCCGTTCCTGTGCCTCAAGCACGCCATCCCGTCCATGGCGCGCTCCGGCGGGGGGTCGGCCATCCTCCTCGGGTCGGTGCTCGGTGCGATCGGCTCGCCCGGGTACGCGGCCTATTGCGCGTCGAAAGGCGCGCTCGTCAACCTGGCCAAGCAGGCGGCGATCGAGAACGCGCCCGACAAGGTGCGCGTGAACGTCGTGTCCCCGACCGCGTGCGAGGCGGGGTTGTTCTTGAAGGTGGTGGAGCAGGCGCCCGATCCGGAGGCGATCAAGCGCATGGTGGCCGAGCGGACGCCGATGCAACGGCTCGGCACATCCGATGACGTATGCGAATCGATCATGTTCCTCGCCGGCGACGAGTCCAGCTACATCAGCGGCGCCGTGTTCCCACTCGACGGCGGCCTCGCCGCGCGGAGAATGTGATGCGTGACGGGCGGCGGATCCTCGACGCCGACGCGCACGTGGTCGAGCCGGGCGAGGTGTTCGGTGATGCGCAGCGCGTCGGACCGGAGCTCATGGACCTGCCTCCAACGACGCCGTTCGAGGCGGCGGGCGACACCTCCAAGCTGGCCGACTTCTTCGAATCGGGATGCGCGGCGGACGCGTACCTGCGCTGCATGGACACCGAAGGCATCGACGCCGTCGTGCTGTACCCGTCGATCGGGCTCTACGCGCCGTACCTCCCCGAGCTCGACCCGAAGGGCTCGGCCGCCGCGTGCCGCGCGTACAACGACTGGATCGCCGGCTACTGCGCGGCCGACCCGTCCCGCCTCGCCGGCGTCGGGATCGCGCCGCTCGCGGACGTGACGCTCGCGGTGGACGCTGCGCGCAACGCCGCCGACCTCGATCTCCCCGGCGTGATGGTGCGCCCCAACCACGTCTACGGCCGCAGCCTCGGCGCGCCCGACTACGACCCCCTCTACGACGTGCTCGAAGAGGCCGGCCTCGTGCTCGCGGTGCACGAGGGCCTCGGCGTGCGCGGCGCGCCCACGATCGGGCGCGACGTGAGCGAGACGTTCGCCGTCCGCCACGCCATGTCGCACCCCATGGAGCAGATGGCGGCGATGGCGAGCGTCATGCTCGAAGGGGCGCTCGAACGGCACCCCGCGCTGCGCGTCGCCTTCCTCGAGTCGGGCACCGGATGGCTGCCGTACTGGCTGGCGCGCCTCGACGGCCACGCCGAGTGGATGCACGAGACCGAAACCGCGGGGCTGTCGCTGTCGCCCTCGGAGTACTTCGCCCGCCAGTGCATGATCAGCACCGATCCCGACGACCCGCTGGCGGCGTGGACCGTGTCGCAGGTCGGCGCCGATCACGTCGTGTGGGCGAGCGACTTCCCGCACCCCGACGCCCTGTACCCGGACGCCGTCAGCAGCTTCCTGAAGGAATCCGCCGAGCACGGTCTCGACGGCGCCGACCTCGAGGCGTTGCTGTGGGATACGCCGGTACGCTTCTACCGGCTGGAGGAGCGCTTCGGCTCCGACTGAGGCAGGTCCCGCGATGAGCGACACGACGCTCGAGAAACTCGCTGCCGGACGAGAAGCGTTCGCGCGCCACGAGTGGGCGCAGGCCTTCGAGCTCCTGCGAGCATCCGATGCGGAAGCGCCGCTCGGTCCCGAGGATCTCGAACAGCTCGCAGAAGCGGCGCGCTGGTCGCGTCACTACCCCGACGTGCTCGACATGTTCGAACGGGCCCAGGTCGGGTTCGCTCACGCCGGGGATCGGCGAGGCGCAGCGCGCGTCGCGCTCAGGCTCGCGTGGGAGAACTTCACTCGCAACGACGACGCTGTGGCCACCGGCTGGTACGGGCAAGCGGCGACCCTCCTCGAGAACGACACCGAGAGCGCCGAGTACGGGCTGCTCCTCATCGTCTCCGGGTACACGGTGCTCATGGGCGGCAACATCGACGCCGGGCGCGAGCTGCTCGAGCAGGCCCGGGATGTCGGCCGCCGCGTCGGCGACCAGGACGTCGAGGGATTGGCGAGCATTTACCTGGGGCACGCGCTCGTCACGGGCGGCGACCACGCCGCCGGCCTCGCCATGGTCGACGAAGCGACCGCGGCGGCGATGAGCGGCAGGCTCGGGATACAGGCCGCCGGCACGATCTACTGCAGCACGATTTTCCTGTGTCGCAACATCGGCGACTGGCGCCGCGCCGGGGAGTGGACTGACGCGTCGACCCGGTGGTGCCAGCGAGAATCGGTCAGCGAGTTCCCCGGGCTGTGCCGGTTCCATCACGCCGAGATCATGCGGTTCCGAGGGGCGCTCGCGGACGCAGAGCAAGATGCGCTCTCCGCCGTGGACGAGCTCATGGGCTCGGCGCCCCGGTGGGCGGGATTCGCGTATCACGAGCTGGGCGAGGTTCGGAGACGGCGTGGTGACCTCGCCGGCGCCGCCGAAGCGTTTCGCAGGTCGGCAGCCCAGGGATTCGACCCCCAACCCGGCGCAGCACTGTTGCGACTCGACGAAGGCGACGCCGCGGGCGCGCAACGCGCGATCCGCCGGGCCGTCTCTGACGACAGCGCGCTCGCTCAGGAGGGACGTGCACTCGTGCTCCCGGCCCAGGTCACGATCGAGATCGCGGCCGGGGATCTCGACGCCGCGCGCGGCGCGATCGAATCGCTCGAGGACCGCGTGAGCGCCTCCGGGAGCGGCGCGTTCGGGGCGGCGGCTGCCACCGCGCGCGGTGAGTTGGCGCTCGCCGAGCAGCACCCCGCCGACGCGATCGTCGAGCTGCGCCGGGCGTGGCGGGCGTGGCAGGACGTCGATGCCCCGTACGAGGGGGCCCGAACGCGAGTGCTGCTGGCGCGGGCCTACCGCGCCGAGCGTGACGAGGCCGCCGCCGTCGTCGAGCTCGAGTCTGCGCGGTCGACGTTCGAGCGGATCGGCGCTGCTCGCGACAGCGCCCGAATCTCGGCGCTGCTCGCGAAACCGGCCGAGGCTCGCTCCGTCCGCACGTTCATGTTCACCGACATCGTGGACTCGACCAAGCTCGTGGAGTTGCTGGGGGACGAGTCGTGGGAGAACCTGTTGGCGTGGCACGATCGGACGCTCCGGATGTGCTTCGGCGAGCACCACGGTGAGGAGGTCAAGAACGAGGGAGACGGTTTCTTCGTCGCCTTTCCCGATCCCGGCTGCGCGATCGAGTGCGCCGCGCACATCCAGCGCTCCCTCGCCGATCACCGCCGTGAACACGGATTCGCGCCTCAGGTGCGCGTCGGTGTCCACACGGCTGAGGTGACCGATCGCGAGGGCGACTACGGCGGCAAGGGTGTGCACACGGCGGCACGCGTCGGCGCTGCCGCAGCGGCGAACGAGATCCTCGTGACCCTGGCCGCGCTCGACGACCTCGACGGCCGTTTCACCACCTCGGCCGAGCGCGCGCTCCAGCTGAAAGGCCTCGCGGACTCAGTGCTCGTCGCGACGGTGGACTGGCGCTGACGGCCGCGGTGGCCAAGCTGATCTACTCGGCGATCACGTCGCTGGATGGCTACGTCGCCGACGAGAACGGGGACTTCGACTGGGCTGCGCCGGACGAGGAGGTGCATGCGTTCGTCAACGACCTCGAGCGGCCGGTCGGCACCTACCTCTACGGGCGTCGGATGTACGAGGTGATGCTCGCCTGGGAGACGGCGCACACCTTCGCCGACGAGAGTCCTGTCATGCGGGACTTCGCGCAGGTCTGGCAGGCCGCCGACAAGATCGTGTACTCCACGACGCTCGACACGGTTTCGAGCGCCCGGACGCGGATCGAGCGCGAGTTCGACCCCGAAGCGGTCCGGCAGTTGAAGGCGGAAGCGGCACGTGACCTCACTGTGGGCGGTCCCGACCTCGCCGCCCAGGCGATCCGGGCCGGGCTGGTCGACGAGTGGCACCTGTTCCTCACGCCCATCGTGGTGGGAAGCGGCAACCCGTCCCTCCCCGACGATGTCCGTGTGAACCTCGAGCTGCTCGACGAACGCCGCTTCGCCGGCGGCGTGGTGCACCTCCGCTATCGCACCTGGACGTGAGGAGACGGCGGGAGACTTAGGCCACGCGGCACACGGTCGACGTGCCGAACCGAGCCGCCACCATCTCCTTGAGCCCGCGGGGGAAGCTCTCGTGCGCGGCGAGGTGCGGTTGTACGAGCGCGCCCTGGGCCACGACGTCGCCGCCGAATGCGCTCACGCATCGTTCGGGTTCGGCGTTGGCGAGGGAGAGGATGGCGCCGGCGCAGCCGAGCGGGCCGCCGAACGACAGCAACGCCGAGGAGCCCGTGTAGATCGGCCCGTCGTACTGGTCGAGCTCGTGCAGGAGCCGCTCGGCGTCGCCCGACGAGTCCTTGATCCCTGCGACGGGCAGGTCGCCCAGCAGGCGCACCGCGATCCCGGGCGGTGCGACCTTCGGATAGTGGTACGCGAGGACGGGCGTACCAGCGGCGGCCTTCGCCACCGCGTCGTAGTACGCACGCGAGTCGGTCACGCCCGGAGGTGACAACGCGAGCACGGCGTCGGCGCCGCGCTCGACGGCGTCGCGAGTGAGGGCAGCGGCCTGCCGTGCCGAGGGTGCGCCCGTCCCTGCGATCACCGGCACGGACCGGGGCACTGCGCGGTGCACCGCGTCGATGAGCGCGACCCGTTCGGCGGTCTCGAGTGCGGCCGCCTCCCCCGTCGTGCCCGCCACCACCACGGCGCGCACCCCGAGGTCAACGAGCTGCGCGGCCAGCTCGGCGCTGGCGGGTGCGTCGAGGTCGCCCCGTTCGTCGAACACCGTGACGAGCGCGACGCCGACACCGGTGAAGACTGGGGCGGCCACGACCGCAAGCTACCGGGCCGGAGCGCTCCCCAACACGCGGCCGAAGTGGTGGCCGGTGATCGCGAGGCCCCAACGGAGGTAGAGCCGGTGCGCGTCATGGCGGTGGACGCCCGAGTCGAGCTGGAAGGATTCGCAGCCGTTGCGCTCGGCCTCGACGAGCACCCAGTCGAGCAGACGGGTCGCGTGCCCGGCTCGCCGTGCGGACTCGCGCGTGACGAGGTCCTCGACGTAGAGATAGTGACCCCACGCCAGCATGTCCCGGATATGGAACCCGGCCGCGCCTGCCGCTGCAGTGTCGCCGGGGTCGAACGAAGCGACCAACCGGTAGCCGGCCGGCCGCTGCACTTCGTTCACGCGCGCGACGAACTCGGATTCCGACCCGATGTGCGGCCGCAACTCGAGCATCGCTTCGTACGCGAGACGGGTCTCGGCCGGCGGCAGCTCTCGAATGCTCATGGGGTGAAGCATTACTAGTGTCGACGGCATGAGCGAAACGGTTTTGTCCGAGACCTCCGACCGCGTGTGCACGGTCACGCTCAACCGTCCCGATGCCCGCAACGCCATGAACAGCGAGCTGCAGCGGGCCCTCGCCATCGCGCTCGCCGACGCCGAAGCGAACGACGGCGTCGATGTTGTCGTCCTCACCGGCGCCGACCCTGCGTTCTGCGCCGGTCTCGATCTCCGCGAGCTCGGCAGCACGGCCGCGAACCTCGTCGGCGGGCGCGACGACGAGCATCGCAGCCCGTTCACGGTGCTGTGGACGATGTCGAAGCCGGTCGTCGGCGCGATCAACGGCCCCGCCGTCACCGGCGGCTTCGAGCTCGCGCTGGGATGCGACTTCCTCGTGGCGTCGGAGCGCGCCACCTTCGGCGACACGCACGCACGTGTCGGCGTGACGCCGGGCGGCGGGCTGAGTGTGTTCCTCCCGCAGACGGTCGGGCTCCGAAGGGCGAAGGAGATGAGCCTCACCGGCAACTTCATCGCCGCGCGCGAGGCGCTCGAGCTCCGTTTGGTGAACCACGTCGTCACGCACGACGAGCTGCTCCCGACCGCCCGGCGCCTCGCGGCCGACATCGTCGGCAACGACCAACAGGCGGTCCGGAACCTCAAGCAGCTCTACGACCGCGGTTCCAAGCTGAGCGTGGGAGACGCGATCGCGCTCGAGCAGGAGAGGTTCCGCAACTTCCGCGTCGACCCGTCGGAGATCGAGCGACGCCGAACCGCTGTCGTCGAGCGCGGCCGCGGTCAGACCAAGTAGTCACCGGAGTCGACGACGAGGACCGCGGTACCGTGATCGCATGGACGTCACGCCGCTGATCCAGGCCGCGGACACCAAGATCCTGCTCGTCGTGATGGACGGGCTCGGCGGATACGCCGACGGCGAGCACGGCACCGAGCTCGAGGAAGCGACCACGCCGCACCTCGACGAGCTCGCCGCCGAAGGGACGAGCGGGCTCGTGGAGCCCGTCGGTCCCGGCATCACGCCCGGCTCGGGGCCCGGCCACCTCGGGCTCTTCGGCTACGACCCGGAGCGCTTCGAGCTCGGGCGCGGCGCGCTGAGCGCGGCCGGGCTCGACTTCGAGCTGCGACCGGGCGACGTCGCCGCCCGCGGCAACCTCTGCACGCTCGCCGCCGACGGGACGGTCGCCGACCGCCGCGCCGGCCGGCTTCCCGACGACGAAGCGAGCGCGGTCGTCGCCAAGCTGCAGGACGGCGTGCACGTCGACGGGGCCGAGGTGTTCTTCCGCCACGAGCGCGAGCACCGTCTCCTCGTCGTGCTGCGCGGCTCCGGTCTCGACCCTGCGCTCACCGACACCGACCCGCAGCACGAGGGCGTCGCGCCGCTCGACCCGCAACCGCTCGAGCCCGACGCCAAGCACACCGCCGAGCTCGTCACCGACGTCGCCGCGCAGGCGCAGCGCGTGCTGGCCGGTGAGTCGAAGGCGAACGCCGTCCTGCTGCGCGGCTTCGACACGCATCGCGAGCTGCCCGGGTTCGCCGAACGGTACGGGCTGCGCGCCGCCGCCGTTGCGATCTACCCGATGTACCGCGGCATCGCCCGGCTACTCGGCATGGACGTACTCGGGCAGCCGGCGTCGCTGGCCGACGAGCTCCAGATCCTGCGCGGCGCCTGGGGCGACTACGACTACTTCTTCCTGCACCACAAGGGAACCGACTCCGCCGGCGAGGACGGTGACCGCCCGCGCAAGATCGCGGCCGTCGAGCAGCTCGACGCCGTCGTGCCTGAACTCCGTGCACTCGGACCCGACGTGATCGTCGTCTCCGGCGACCACTCGACCCCGACCCAGATGGCCGCGCACTCGTGGCATCCGGTGCCGGCGCTCCTCTGGAGCGAACGGTGCGGCCGCGACGACGTCGATCGCTTCGGAGAGCGCTGGTGCCGGCAGGGTGGGCTCGGCCTCCGCCCCACCAAGGACCTCATGGCGCTGATGCTCGCCAACGCCGGCCGCTTGCAGAAGTACGGCGCGTAGCGCAACCTGGGCCCGTGGCGGGGTCCGGCGAGTTCGATCTCCAGATGAGCGACGCCGACGCGCTCATGTGGACGGTCGAGAAGGACCCGACGCTGCGCTCCACGGTCGTGACGGTGCTGACGCTCGACCGGAGCCCCGACTGGGACGCGCTCGTCGAGCGCGTCGAGCGCGGGAGCCACCTCATCCCCCGACTGCGCCAGCGGGTCGTGACACCGATGTGGCGCGTCGGTCCGCCGTGCTGGTCGGCCGACACGCAGTTCGACCTCTCGTACCACCTCCGGCGCGTGCGAGCCCCCGAACCGGGCTCGTTCGAGTGCGTGCTGGATCTCGCCCGCAACGCGGCGATGGCCGGCTTCGACCGGGCGCGGCCGCTCTGGGAGTACACCGTCGTCGACGGGCTCGAAGGCGGAGGGGCGGCGCTCGTCATCAAGGTCCACCACTCGATGACCGACGGCGTCGGCGGCATGAAGATGCTGATGATGCTGTTCGACCTCGAGCGCGACCCGGGTCCGCCCGGGCCCTGCGACGAGTTCCAGGACCTGCCCGCGTTCACGCCGTTCGACCTCGTCGGCCGATCCCTCGACTACCAAGGTCGGCGGGCGGTCGACATCGCCCGGCATGGCCTCGGCAACGCGATGGGAGCGGCGCGCAGCGCGGCGCGTGATCCGGATGCCGCGCTCCAGGAGGCCACTCGGGTGACCCGGTCCCTGGCCTCGTTCCTGGCCCCGGCGACGACGCCCCGCTCCCCGATCATCGGCGCCCGGAGCCTCGGCCGCCGACTCTCCGCGCTCGACGTGCCGCTCGACGACTTGAAGCGCGCCGCCAAGGGGGTGGGCGGCTCGCTCAACGACGCCTTCCTCGCCGCGGTGGTCGGCGGGATCCAGCGCTACCACCAGCTGCACGGCGTCGAGCCGGCCGCGCTGCGCATGGTGATGCCGATCAACCTGCGCGGCGAGGGCAGCGCGCTCGGCGGCAACCACTTCACCCCGGCGCGTTTTCTCGTCCCGCTCCAGATCACCGACCCCGAGGAGCGGATGCGCGCCCTCGGCGAGCTCGCCCGCGCCGCGCGCGACGAGCCGGCCGTTGCGCTCACCGACGCGCTGGCGATGGTGCTCAACCAGCTGCCGACCCGAGTCACCACCGCGTTCTTCGGGGCCATGCTCAAAGGGTCCGATTTCGTCACCAGCAACGTGCCCGGCTCGCCGTTCCCGCTGTACGTCGTGGGCGCCGAGCTCGAGCGCCTGTATCCGTTCGGTCCGCTGTCGGGCACGGCTGCGAACGTAACGCTCCTCTCGCACTGCGGCACCTGCTGTATCGGGATCAACACCGACGCGCTCGCGATCCCCGACGCCCCGGATTTCGCGAAGTCGGTCGAGGCCGGCTTCTCCGAGGTGCTGGCCCTCGGCGCCTAAACGTTCTGAGAACAGGCCCACCCGCTGATCCAACCGGGTGGGTACGTCCGTATCCTGAGCGCATGGACGGGACGCCGGTTGGCCGGCGGGTGTTCCTGGGGCTGCTCGGCGCGGGCGCGGCGGGGATCCTGTGGGGCTCGAAGGCGCAACGCTGGCTCGAGCAGAACGTCGGCCCGTACCTGGCGAAAGACGGCACGGGACTGTCCGGGCTGTTACCGATCGGCCGCTTCCGTATCTACTCGGTAACTGGATCGATGCCGCATCGCGGGCATGACGAGTATCGCCTGCACGTCTCCGGCCTCGTCGACCAGCCGCTCACGCTCACCTATCGCGAGATCCGCGCGATGACGCCCACCGGTCTGACCCGCGACTTCCAGTGCGTGACGGGCTGGCGGGTCTTCGCCGTCAAGTGGAAGGGCGTCCGGCTCGGCGACGTGCTCGACCGCGCCGGCGTGCAGGCAGGCGCGAAGGCGCTGCGGTTCCGGTCGTTCGACGGCACGTACACCGAGAGCCTGACGCTGAAGCAGGCGCGGCGCGACGACGTGCTCGTGGCCTACGAGCTCGAAGGCGAACAGCTGTCGGACGCCCACGGCGGTCCGGTACGGCTCTACATCGCGCCGATGTACGGCTACAAGTCCATCAAGTGGCTCGACCGGATCGAGGTGACCGATGAGGTCGTCCCCGGCTACTGGGAGGATCGCGGCTACGACGTCGACGCGTGGATCGGGCGCTCGAACAACCGGGACGACAACGCACCGTGACCCCGTGATCCCGCGCTTCGATCGGGTCGAGCGAGCCGCACACTGGACCACGGCGGCGCTGTTCGGCGTGCTGATGCTGACGGGCGCGGTGCTGTACGCCGGACCGTTCTCGGCGATGTTCGGCCGGCGAGAGCTGTTCCGGCAGGTCCACGTGTACGCCGGGATCCTGCTGCCCGTCCCGGTGCTGGTCGGTGTGGCAGGACGGTGGGGCGCACAGCTCCGCCGCGACGTCGGCCGCATCAACCGCTGGACCCGCGACGACGCCCGGTGGTTCCGACGCCGCAACCGCGTCCGCCCGGGCCGCGTCGACGTCGGCAAGTTCAACGCCGGGCAGAAGGTCAACGCCACGTTCTTTGCCGGCGCCGTCGTCGTCATGCTGGCGACCGGCTTGATGCTGCGCTGGCCCAACCCGTTCTCCAACGATCTGCGCACGGGCGCGACGTTCGTGCATGACTGGTTCGCGTTCGGCATCTGGATCGCCGTGCTGGGTCACATCTACTTCGCCATCCGCGACCCGATCGCGCTGGGCGGCATGACCCGAGGGAGCGTCACGCCGTACTGGGCCCGCACTGAACGCCCCGCCTGGTACCGCGAGGTGACACAGGAAAGCCAGGACCTCGAGGAACCGGCGCCTCGGTAGGCTCGACGCGTGGCTGACAAGGCGGAAATCCGACTCCCGCCGGAGTTGCTGCCGGGCGACGGGCGCTTCGGATCCGGTCCGTCGAAGATCCGCAACGAGGCCGTCGCCGCGCTGGCGGCTGCGGCGCCGACGTACCTGGGCACGAGCCACCGGCGCGAGGGCGTGAAGTCGGTCGTGCGGCGCATCCGCGCCGGTGTCGCCGACCTGCTCCAGCTCCCCGACGGCTACGAGGTGCTCCTCGGCGTCGGCGGCACCACGGTCTTCTGGGACGCGGCGGTGTTCGGGCTGATCGAGCGGCGCAGCGAGCACCTCAGCTTCGGCGAGTTCTCGGCCAAGTTCGCAGCCGCGGCCACCGGCGTCCCCCACCTCGAGGACCCGCGCGTGATCGAGTCGGCGCCCGGGATGCATCCCGAGCTGCGCGGCTATCCCGACGTCGACGCGTACGCGTACCCGCACAACGAGACCTCTACCGGCGTCATGACCGAGGTGCGACGGCCCGACGGCGTCGACCCCGCCTCCGGGCTCATGCTCGTCGATGCGACGTCGGCCGCCGGTGGTCTGCGCGTCGACCCGCGGCAGTTCGATGCGTACTACTTCGCGCCCCAGAAGGTCCTCGGCGGCGAGGGCGGCCTCTGGCTCGCGGCCTGCTCCCCGGCGTCGATCGAGCGTATCGAGCGCATCGCGGCGTCGGACCGGTGGATCCCGCCGTCGCTCAGCCTGGCGATCGCGCTCGAGAACTCCCGCCTCGACCAGACCTACAACACGCCGGCGCTGGCGACGCTGTTCCTCGTCGCCGACCAGCTCGACTGGCTGCTCGGCAACGGCGGGCTCGAATGGGCTGCGTCACGCTGCGACCGCTCGGCCGAGATCGTGTACGGATGGGCGGAGGCACACGCGCACGCGAGCCCGTTCGTCGCCAAGCCCGACGAACGCAGCCACGTCACCGCGACGATCGACTTCGAAGCGCCCGTCGATGCCGGCTGGCTCGCGGCCCAGCTGCGGGCGAACGGCGTCCTCGACACGGAGTCGTATCGGAAACTGGGTCGCAACCAGTTGCGCATCGCGATGTTCCCCGCCATCGAGCCCGACGACCTGGCCGTCCTCACCCGCGCGATCGACTACCTCATCGAGCGGGCATGACCGCAGCGCCACTCCCCGACGGGTTGGTGGCGATCGTCAAGCGCGACTGCCCGACCTGCCGGCTGGTGGAACCGGTGCTCGTCGACCTCGCCGACGGCGCGCTCCCCCTCACCGTCTACTCGCAGGACGATCCGACGTTCCCGGACGGCGTGAAAGTCGTCGACGACACCGAGCTCGAGGTGTCGTTCTCGCTCGACCTCGAGACGGTACCGACGCTGCTCCACGTGGCCGGCGGCGAGATCGTGGCCCGCACCGAAGGATGGCTGCGCCCCGAGTGGGAAGCGCTCACCGGCCGGGCGCCGCTCGGACCCGGACTGCCGGAGTACCGGCCCGGCTGCGGGTCACGCACCGTCGACCCCGACATTGCCGCCGCCCGCTCCGACGCCGCCGGCGCCGCCCGTCTCAGCTCGCGCCGCGTCGATCTCGGTGAGCACGAGGACGATGTCGAAGCCGCGTTCGAGCGCGGCTGGACCGACGGCCTACCCGTCGTCCCGCCCACCCCGGAGCGCGTCGCGCGCATGCTGACCGGCACGACCCGCGACCCGGACGACGTCGTCGCCGTCGTGCCCCCCGACCTTGTCGAATGCACCGTCGAGAAGGTCGCCATCAACGCGGTGCTGGCGGGCTGCAAGCCCGAGTACCTGCCCGTGGTGATCACCGCGGTCGAGGCGGCGTGCACCGACGAGTTCAACATCCACGGACTGCTGGCGACGACCTACTTCTCGAGCCCGGTCATGATCGTGAACGGACCGATCACGAGCGCAATCGGGATGAACGCCGGCATCAACGTGCTGGGCCAGGGCAACCGGGCCAACGCCACGATCGGCCGCGCCCTGCAGCTCGTCGTGCGCAACGTCGGCGGCGGCCGCCCCGGCGGCGTCGACCGCGCCACGCTCGGCA
>DASYQJ010000137.1:0-1711 GCA_036005605.1 Acidimicrobiia bacterium | reverse complement strand
GCCGACGCAGCAGCAGGCGACACCGCTCGAGATCGTGCGCACCGCATATCGCGAGCCCACCGCGGTGCTGGCGGCCGCGGGCGTGCCGCCGATCGTGCGTGACGAGTTCGACGAACGTGCGTGGCCCGACGACGCCTACGGGCTCGTCCCCCACACGCTCGGCGATCTCGGCGATCCCGACCTGGCACCCCTGCACCTCGCTTGGGGAATGGCGAAGGCGACCGTGATCCGCGCCCGTCGACGCGTCTGAGGGGACGCCGTCGAACTGAAGCCCCCGGTCGTCTGCGCCCGTCGGCGCCACCCGGAGCCCGTCATGGCGCGGAATCTTTCATCTAACCTCCCGCCGTCTGACGGCTTGCCGATCCGGAGGTGACGGGTGGAGACGGTGTGGGATGCGGCGGCGGCGGCGCAGCGAGTGAGGATCAACCCGGGCGACACCGCATGGGTGCTGGCCGCGGCGGCGCTCGTGATGTTCATGACTCCGGGCCTGGCGCTCTTCTACGGAGGGATGGTCCGGGCGAAGAACGTGCTCGGCATGCTCATGCAGAACTTCTTCTGCCTGGGCCTGATCAGTGTCATCTGGGCCGCGCTCACGTACTCGCTCGCGTTCAGCGGTGACAACAAGTGGATCGGCAACCTCGACCTCGCCTGGCTGCGCGACGCCGCGGCCACGTCGCCGACGGGCTTCGAGCTGTCGATCCCGCCGCTCACGTTCATGGCCTTCCAGCTGATGTTCGCGATTATCACGCCCGCGCTGATCACGGGGGCGATCGCCGACCGTATGAAGTTCTCGGCGTGGGTGTGGTTCGTCGGGCTCTGGGCGGTGCTCGTCTACGCGCCGATCGCGCACTGGGTGTTCTCGCCCTCCGGCTGGCTGTTCAAGCGGGGTGCGCTCGACTTCGCCGGCGGGACCGTCGTGCACATCAACGCAGGGATCGCGGCCCTGGCCGCGGTGTTCATCCTCGGGAAGCGCAGAGGTTGGCCCAACCATCCGATGCCACCGCACGCGCTGCCGTTCACGCTCATCGGCGCCGGCATCCTGTGGTTCGGCTGGTTCGGGTTCAACGCCGGGTCGGCGCTCAAGGGCGACGGCATCGCCGCCCAGGCGCTGGTGAACACGCACATGGCCGCGGCGGCGGCGATGCTGGGCTGGTTGGTCGTCGAGCGGCTGCGCACCGGCCATGCGACCACCCTCGGGGCCGCTTCGGGGTTGGTTGCGGGGTTGGTCGCGATCACACCGTGCGCGGGCTTCGTCGGCGGCATGGCGCCGATCTATATCGGTCTGATCGCCGGTGCCGTGTGTGCGCTCGCGGTGAGCCTGAAGTTCAAATTCGGCTACGACGACTCGCTCGACGTCGTGGGCGTCCACCTCGTCGGCGGTTTGGCGGGGTCGCTCCTGCTCGGCTTCTTCGCCGACGCGACGATCAACCCTGCCGGCGCCGACGGTGTGTTCCTCGGCGGTGGGTTCGGCTTGTTCGGCGAACAGGTGCTCGCGGTCGTTGCGACACTGGTGTGGTCGTTCGTCGTGACGTTCGGCATCGTGTTCGTGCTCAGCAAGGTCCTCCCCGGGGGCATCCGGGTATCGGAGGAGGACGAGGACACCGGGCTCGACCTCTCCCAGCACTCGGAGACCGGTTACGCGCTCGAGCGCGTGTGAGCGCCCGCGACCACAAGGAAGGATCCAGGACTCATGAAGCTCATCGTGGGCATC
>DASYQJ010000136.1:0-7588 GCA_036005605.1 Acidimicrobiia bacterium | reverse complement strand
GCGTCGGCGGCGGCGTAGGTCTGGAGGAGAAGGGGCCGCGGCCGGTCCGACCGGTTGGGTGCCGACCCGTGCACCGTGCGGCAGTTGTGCACGGTGATGGTGCCGGCGGGTCCGATCGGGTACTCGGCCGCATCGACTCCGGCTCGCTCGACGTCGCCGTCACGCAGCGCGCCGACCCACCGATCGTCCTCGTCGTAGAGGTCGAAGAGCGGCCCGTCGTGGGTGCCGGGGACGAACCCGACCTCACCCATCCCCGTCTCGACGTCCTCGAGGAACACGCCGATCGTGAGCAGGTCGTAGTTCGTGTGCGGCCAGAACTGGATGTCCTGGTGCCACTTGACCTCCTCTCCGCCGCGCGGCGCCTTGAAGTTGAGCTTCGAGTGATGGAACTTGACGTCGGGGCCGAGCAGATCGGCGGCCACGTCGGTGATGACCGACTGCGACGCGAACTCCCAGTACGTCTCGTGCAGGTCGGTCGGAGAGCTCAACCGGCGCAGCCGCGGTTCGTCGGTCGTATGCCCGACGTCGAGGTCGTACAGGATGTTCGACTCGGTGAGCTCGCGGCTCGCGTCGACGAACTCATCCGTCACCCGGCGGAGCCGCCCCAGCCATTCCGAGTCGACGAGACCCGTGACCGCGACCCAGCCGCTCCGCTGGTACTGCTCGCGCTGGGCCTCACTGAGGACCGCGGTGTCGAGCACGGGTCGAAGGCTATTTCAGTCGTACGGTGTGTGGGTTATGGCCAAGGCGACCGCTAGGACGGACCCCGCGCGGCGGCCAGATCGCGCTGCGTACGAGCGGGCCTCCGGTGCCGCCACGCTGGGCGCCAACACGCGAACGATCGACCGCGCCGAACGCATCGCTGCCGGTCGCGCGTTGCGCAAGGACGTGCCCCGCCGCAGCCATGGAGACTGGGAGGCGGCAGCGGACCGGCCGGACCCGGTGGCCGTGCTCGAGGCACAGGGCGAGAGCCGGGTCACCGAGCTCCTGCCGATCCGTCACGGACGCATGGCCGAGTCGCAGTTCGGCTTCTACCGCGGTGCAGCGGCGGGTATGGCCGCCGACCTGACCTCCACCCCGAGCGCCGGGATCATGGTGCAACTGTGCGGCGACGGGCATCTGGTGAACTTCGGTGGGTTCGCCACCCCGGAACGCCGGTTGATCTTCGACGTCAACGATTTCGACGAGACCCTGCCGGGGCCGTTCGAGTGGGATCTCAAGCGCCTCGGCGCGAGCTTCGCGGTCGCGGCTCGGTCGAAGGGCCTCCCCGACGAGGTCGGCGAACCCGCCGTCCTGCGGATGACATTGGCCTATGCGGGTCTGCTGGCCGCCTTCGCGACCGCTCCAACGCTCGACGCCTGGTATTGGAGCGTCGACACCGACTTGGTTGCGGCGATGGCGGCAGCAGTCGGTGACGCCGAAACCCAGGCCATCTTCGACCATGCCATCGCGCGGGCGCACGCGCACAACAATCTGCAGGCGGTGAACAAGCTCACCGCGGTCGTCGACGGTCACCGCCGGATCGTCGACCAGCTTCCGTTGGTGGGTCATGTCGGAGGCGATGATGACGTCGACCGGATGCAATCCCTGCTCGACGGCTACCGCGCGAGCCTCCCCGACGACGTCTGCCATCTCCTCGACCGGTTCACGCTGACGGATGCTGCCCGCAAAGTGGTCGGTGTCGGCAGCGTCGGCACGCGTTGCTGGATAGCTCTGCTGGAAGGGGGCGGGGCCGACGACCCGCTCATCCTCCAGATCAAGGAAGCGGAGGCTTCGGTGCTCGAGCCGCATCTCGGGCGCTCCGTCTACGACAACCACGCGCGCCGCGTCGTCGAAGGACAGCGGCTGATGCAAGCCGCCCACGATCTGTTCCTGGGTTGGACCCACGACCAGACCTCGGGCGCCGACTACTACTGGCGAAACCTGCGCGACATGAAGGTGTCGGCCGACGTCAATTCCCTGCCGACGAACGCGTTCCTCAACTACGCGGAGCTGTGCGGCGGGACCCTGGCGCGCGCCCATGCGCGTTCTGGCGACGCCGCCGCCATCTCCGGGTACCTCGGCAGAGGAGACGTCTTCGGCAAGGCGCTGGGCCGTTTCGCCACTTCGTATGCCGATCAGAACGCACTCGACCACGCGGCGCTCGTGCAGGCCATCAAGGACGGCCGGGTACCCGCTACATCGAACTTGTGAAGCGACCTACGACGGGGCCGGAGCGGGTGCGGGCATCGGGGGTTCGCCGGCCGCGGTGCGGTCCAGGATCTCCCGCTTCACCAGTCCGCGCGACACCCAGTTGCGACGGTCGGCCCACACCAGCATCGGCGGCAGCACGACGAGCGCGCTGAGCAGGGCGACGGCCACATTCATCGCCACGATGATCCCGAAGTCCCGCAGGAGTGGTAACGACGACGTTGCGATGACGGCCACGCCCGCGATGGCGGTCAGCGCCGACACGATGAACGCCCGGCCGGTGCGCGAAGCGGCCACCTCGACCGCCTCTTCGGGCGTCAACCCGCGGCGCCGCTCCTCCACGAAGCGCAGCAGGATCAGCGACGTGAACTCCGTGCACGCCGCCACCACCAACGGGCCGCCCACCGCGGTGATGGGGCTCAGCTTGAGGCTGAAGGCGAAGGCGACGAGGGACGCGGTGCCCACGGCGATCAGCACCGGGACGAGCGACAGCAGCGAGCGGATCACGCTGCGGAGCCGCACCGACAGGAAGAGGAACACGAAGAGGATCGCGAGGTAGGTGAGCAGGACGCGGTTGGCCTCGAGGTTGTCGAGCAGCCCGACCCCGACGACTGCGAGGCCCGACGGCGTGGCGCTGACTCCGGCCGGCGGATTCGTGGTGGACCGGATCTCGCGCACGACCTCGGCTCGCCGCTGGAGCTCGCTGGGGCCGGTCCGGAACACGAGGTTCAGCGCGTCCCCGTTGCTGCTGACCGTCGACTTCTTGATCCCCTCGGGGGCCACACCATCGGCGGCGCGCACCTCTTCACCCGTCGGGGCGACGTGCGAGCCGCCGGGCACGTCGTTGGTGATCTCGCTCACCGTGGTGACGATGCCGGCCGCCGTGAGCAGCGTGTCGGGATGCTTGGCGAGCTCCTCGGTCGTGAAGCTGTCCATGAACCCGACGGTCTTGTCGTCGAACACGTCCTTCGACTGCACGAACATCCCGAGCTCGCTCGAGGACCCCGTCTCGCGGTCGAGCGTGTGGAGGTCGTGGATCACCTGCGAGTCCTGGTTGACCCACTTGATCGGGTCGGTCTGCAGCTCCAGCTGCCCCTCGGTGACGATCCCGCCGGCGAACACGATCACGGCGATGACCGTGAGGGGGATGGCGACGCCGCCTGGCAACGCGCCAAGCCAGACAACCAGGCGGCCGAGCGGACCGGTGCGGAAGTCCTTGCCCTTGGTGGGCGACTTGTACTCACGGATGCCGAGTGCGGCGAGCGGGGCGACGATACTGCACAGGCAGATCACCGCGATGCCGACCGCCAGGAGGAGGCCGAACTGCCGGAGCATCGGCACCTTGGCGAAGCGCAACGCGGCGAAGGCGAAGATGGCATCGAAGGTGACCACGAGCAGCGCAGGACACAGATTGCGCGCCGTCTCCTGGATGGGGTGCGCCGCCCGGTCGATCACCACCTCTTCCTCGACGCGCGCGTGCATCTGGATCGCGTAGTCGATGCCTATGCCGAGCATCACCGGCAGTCCGGCGATCGTCACGATCGTCAATGGGATGCCGAGGTAGCCGGCGAGCCCGAAGGCCCACACGATGCCGATGAGGATCACGGCCAGGGGCAGCAGCCGCCATCGAACGTCGAAGAGCACGAGCAGGATCACGATCATGATGGCGACGGCGATCGCGCCGAGCGTCAGCATGCCGCCGGTGAGGTAGTTGTTGATGTCCGTGAGCAGCACCGGCGCGCCCGTCGTGATGTCGGACGCGTTTTGGAACTTGAGGTGCTGTCCGGCTTCGATGACCTTGTCCGACGCGGCACCTTCGGTCGTGATCGACGCATTGCCGACGAGTCGAGTCACCATCTGCGCATGCGTGTCGTCGATGATGAACGTGCCGAGCGCCTTGCGGATCTCTCCCTGGTTGTTGTGCAGCAGAAAGTCGACCCACGCCGGGTTGTCGAGCGTGCGCTGCGCCTGGGGGACCGCGTTGAGCCGCTGGAGCGTCGTCCCCGCGTCGGCGTTGCGCGCCGCCTGACCTTCGGGGGATGGGTCTCGCGCCGTCGCGCTCAGCAGTGCCCGGCCCGCAACGCTCTGGGTCGGGTCGCCCGACGGGCTCTGCACCAAGCTGTCGCTGAACTCCATGATCGTGCGGGGGGTGATGACGCCGACGATCCCTTTGCCCTTGGCCAACTCGTCCTCGACGGCGCGCCACTTGGCCTGGTTCTCGGGCGTGAACAGCTCGTTGACCGTGTGGCCCTTGTCCATGGTGACGAGGGTGAGCATCGCCTGCCCGCCGAAGAGCCGCTGGTAGGCGACGTTGTCCTTGTAGACGGTGTCGCTCTTGTTGAGGTAGCTGTCCTGACCGGTCGAGAACTCGAGGCGCGTGATACCGAAGCCGAGGATCAGCGTGACAAGAAGCCCGATGACCGACACCAGCCCGGCGTGCTTGCCGAGCTCGACTGCGATGAATCTCCAGAACCGCTCCACGGCGATCTTTCCCCCCTGCCGGAGCTCGTGCCGACACTACTCATATGGACGCCTCGCGTCGCCGCGACAACGGCCGGCGCGAACTGCGCGGGCTCACACCAGGGTCGGGAGGAGGATGATCTGCACGACCCCGTAGAGGAGGAATGCGACGCCCAGCCCAAGGACGCCCATCCGCAACCACTGCCGGGTGATCCGCAACGAGATCCCTGCGAAGAACAGCACCGAGGCGAAGAACACTGTCGTGAGGACGTATTCGTCGGCGCGGTCTCGCGCTGTGGCACCGTCCTCGACGAGGTGGTCTGCGGCCGTCTCGAGGTTGGCGGCACGCTGGGCCTCGGCCTGGGTGTACTGGGGCATCTCCAGCGGCGTGGGGATCGCGTTCGGGTTGTTGAGCGGATCCTGTGCCAGCCACGCGTCGAACGCGGTGCGCAGCTCGCCCTGGAAGCGCGTGGCGTGGAGGTCCGCGAGCGTCTGGTCGCCCGTGGTCTCGAGATCGAGCCACCGCTCGAAGTCGGCGAGGTCCCGGACACGGTCTTCGCCGGCGCGGATCACCGATCGCGTCGACTTCGCGTGCAACGTGTCAGCCACCGCGAAGTTGTGTGCCTCCCGACCGCTCCAGCGGGCGGCCTGGTAGCCGCTCCACGCCGTCCCGATCGCCGCCGCCGACAGCATGGCGATCGCCAGGACCTCGAAGATCCGGTCGCGGCCCGTGCCGGCGTGCCACGGCTCCTGCAGCTCCTCGGGCACGTGCTGGTGCACATGTTCCGACACGGGCGCCGACGTTATTGGAAGATCGCGGCGACGATGTTGATGGTCACGGCGAGGATCACCGCGCCGAAGAGGTACGCCAGAAGAGCGTGGAGCAGGACGGTGTGCCGGACGTCGCGGTTGGTGATGTCGGTGTCCGCCACCTGGAACGTCATGCCTACCACGAAAGCGACATACGCGAAGTCGCGGTAGTCCGGCTCGTATTCGGGCCCACACTTGAAGTCGATGCCACCGACCGGCGGTCGGGCGTAGAACTCGTGCGCGTACCGCAAGGCGAACACGGTGTGCACAGTCGCCCACGACAGGACGACGGTTGCCACCGCGGCCGAGACAAGAAGGATGTCGCCGCTGCCGGTGCCGGATTCGCTGGCCTTGAGGAGATCGAAGCCGACGCCCACCAGGCTCACGACGCACGCGCCGACCACCAGCAACTGGGCCGAGACGCGACTGTCGTCCTCCCGGTTGGCGAACCGCCGTGTTTCCTCGGAGTCGAACCGACCCGCGCTCGTCCAGACCCACACGAGGTACAACGCCGCCGCGACGTCCCATCCGATCAGCGTCGACAGCTGCCAAGGCGCGAAGAACGCCGCGACGGCTCCCGCCGCTCCACCCGCGATCGCCACGAACATGGCTCGCCGGCGAGAAGACACGGACCAAAGCAGTGCGACGTGTCTTTGTTGACGGACCACTCGTGTCGACGTTAGCGGCGCCGGTCGCGAGGGAACCGAATGGCTGCGAACCGCGGACCGTACGTCGCGACGACGGGATCCGTGAGGCTGTCGAGGTCGGCGGCGCGGCTGTTGAGGTTCCAGCTCACCAACAGCCGCTCGCCTGCGACGTTGATCTCCGGATGGGACGCCGCGAGGTACGTGAACTCGTCGGGTCGCCCCGAGGTGGGTGCGGCGATCAGGGGTCCCGTCTCACGCCACGGTCCCTGCGGCGCGCGAGCGGTCCAGCCGATGACCGTGGTGCCGTCGAACTCGCGGTCCTTGGCGATCGCCAGCCAGCGGCCGTCGTGCAGACGCGCCACCGCCGCGTTGTTGAACGGTGGAGCCGTGAGCACCGGCGTGGCCCGCTCCGGGTCGCGGCTCCAACGCCGGCCGCTCCGGAACTGCCACCGCCCGCCCAGGTCGGCGGCGCGAACGCGAGCGAGATAGGTCGAGGGGCCGGCGGTGTAGTCGCGCCCGAAGAGATAGAGCCATCCGCCGTCGGCGACGACCGAGGACGCCCAGAGGCGTTCCTGGTGGGGGAGCGCGCGCACGCCGACGACGGCGAGGTCGGCCCGCCGCAGCTGGACGATGTCCATGCCCACGGATGCGAAGTCGAAGACGCCGGGACCGGTACGCCGCACCCGGGTTACGAAGACGTCGACCACTGGACCGTGTACCCCGCCCCGCACGACAGCGGCCGCCGGCCACCAGAAGTCGTCCGTGCCCGGGATCGTGAGCCATCCGGCGCCGGCCGAGCCGACGAGGTCGACGCAGCCGCCCGTCTGGACCAGTGCGCTGTTGTGCTGAAGGCGGGCGCCCGGCGCGATGCCGCCGTCAGGCGCGCGGGCGCCGGTCCAGGTGTCGCCGAACAACCAGAGCACCCTGCCGTCGCGCAGGTCGACCGACGCCGGGAGGTCGGCGGTGATCCAGCCGTCCGGGCGGTTGGTGGTCATCAAGTTGAAGAAGCCCGGCGTGTCGGCGCGCTGACGCGCGCACGGTCGGGGATCGGCCGACACCGCCGGGCCGCGGCCCGCGACTACCGGGCTTGCGCGTCGATGCGCGGCCTGGCTGTCTCCGCCACAGGCACCCGCAGTCGTCAGCGCCAGCAGAACGGCGCCGAGCGTTACCCTGCGCAGCGCGATGGCAGATCGGATCGAGCTCTTCGAACGCCGCAACCGGCTGCGGATCGTAGCGCTCGTCGTGCTCGCGACTCTCAATTACATCGTCGCGGTGGTGATGGCGGCGATCGCGCTGGGGATCGGGATCGCCTTGGCGATCATCTTCCAAGGTGACGCCTTCGTGGATGCCGACACCCTCCCGTTCTTCGCGATCGGCGTCGGCGTCGTCGCCGCCGGGTCCGCGGTGATCGGCATACTCGTCGGCCTCGTGCGCATTCCGTTTCTGCGCCGACGGCTCGAACGCAGGGTGCTCACCGAGAC
>DASYQJ010000135.1:0-26630 GCA_036005605.1 Acidimicrobiia bacterium | reverse complement strand
TGAGCGCGAAGAACACCTCGTCCAGGCTGGGCTGCCCGAGTGCGAACTCGGCCACGCCTACGTCGGCGCGCGCGAGTTCGGCCAGCGCCCGCGCGACACGCTCGGGGTCCGAGACGGACGCCGTCAGCGAGACCGGGTCGGCGTCGCAGTGCACCTCGACGCCCAGAGTCCGCGCCAGCAGCTGCTGGCCCTCGGGTCGCTTCTCCGGGTCGCGCACGCGCACGTGCAGCGCGCCCGCGCCGACCGAGGCCTTGAGCTCGCCGCTCGTGCCCTCGGCGATGACAGTGCCGCGGTCGATGACCGCGATACGGTTTGCGAGCTGGTCGGCCTCGTCGAGGTACTGCGTGGTGAGGAGCGCGGTCGTGCCCTGCGCGACGAGCGCCCGGATGCTCTCCCACAGCTGGTTCCGGCTACGCGGGTCGAGGCCGGTCGTCGGCTCGTCGAGGAACATCAGGTCGGGCGGGACGACGATGCTCCCGGCGATGTCGAGCTTGCGCCGCATGCCTCCCGAGTACGTCTCCACCTGACGGTTGGCCGCCTCGGCCAGGTCGAACACCTCGAGCAGCTCGTCGGCCCGGCCCTTGGCCTGCGTGTGCGAATACCCCAGGAGCCGACCGAGGAGCACGAGGTTCTCCCGCCCGGTCAGCTCCTCGTCGATGGACGCGTACTGCCCGGTCAGGCTCACGCGGCGGCGCACGGCGTCGGCTTCGCGCACGACGTCGTGTCCGAGCACGTAGGCCGTGCCCTCGTCGGGCTCGATCAGCGTGGCGAGCATCCGGATGGTCGTCGTCTTGCCGGCGCCGTTCGGCCCGAGGAACCCGTACACGGTGCCCGACTGCACGGCGAGGTCGACGCCGCAGACGGCGCGGGTCTCGCCGAACGACTTCGCCAGTCCAGATGCTTCGATCGCCAGCGGGGAGCGCGATTCCAAGGCCGTCCTCCTCGTCGAGTGCCTTGCGGCCGTCTCGTGTACGACGGCCACCCCGGGGCGAACTCATCGCTGCCGAACGACCTTCCCGATGTGACGGTGGTCACCGATGAGCCCGGAGGCGCCGGACGGTCTTGGGTACCGTGAACGCCGTGGCGTCGGCCGACGAGAAGGCACTCGAGATCGACGGGCACGAGCTCCTGATCTCGCACCCAGACAAGGTGTTCTTCTCCGAGCACGGCGAGACCAAGCTCGATCTCGTCAACCACTACCTCCGCTTCGCCGACCCGCTCATGCGCACGATGGGCGGCCGGCCGACGCTCATGCAGCGCTTTCCCGAAGGCGCCGGGGGTTCGTCGTTCTTCCAGAAGCGCGTCCCGAAGTCGGCGCCCGACTGGCTGCAGACGACGGTCGTGAGCACGCCGAACGGCACGACGTCGCGAGCCCTCGTGGCGATCGACCTCGCCCACGTCGTGTGGGCGGTCAACATCGGGTGCCTCGGCTTCCACGTCTGGCCGTACCTCGCCGACGACCCCGACCACACCGACGAGCTCCGCCTCGACCTCGACCCGCAGCCCGGCACCGACTTCACCCACATCCGGGCGGCGGCGGCCAAGGTGCGGGCGTTCCTCGACGAGCTCGGGATCGTCGGCTACCCGAAGACGACCGGGAACCGCGGCGTGCACGTCTATATCCGGCTCG
Source organism: Acidimicrobiia bacterium (assembly GCA_036005605.1). Lineage (GTDB taxonomy): Bacteria > Actinomycetota > Acidimicrobiia > IMCC26256 > JACDBD01 > JALZAA01. The sequence goes on along the minus strand of DASYQJ010000135.1, from coordinate 25,000 downwards.
AGCCGCGGTGGGACTCCTACGACGTCCGGCGGGCGGCGGTCGCCGCCGCCCGCGAGCTGGAGCGGCGCCACCCCGATCTCATGACCGCTGCGTGGTGGAAGGAAGAGCGAGGCGAGCGGGTCTTCCTCGACTTCAACCAGAACGCGCCGCACAAGACCGTGTTCGGGGCCTGGTCGGTACGAGCTCGCCTCGGCGCGCAGGTGTCGACGCCGCTGCGTTGGGACGAGATCGACGAGATCCATCCCGACGAGCTGACGATCTCCACGCTGCCGGCCCGGATCGAGGAACACGGCGACCCCTGGGCCGACATGAACGACCATCCGCAGTCGCTCGAACCGCTTCTCGCCATGTACGAGCAGGATCGGGCCAACGGGCTGATGGACGCGCCGTGGCCGCCCGTGTACCCGAAGCAACCCGACGAGCCGCCGCGCGTCGCACCCAGCCGCGCCCGCAAGGAGTGACGGAGGCGCGCCCCGATGGTGTTCGTGTCGCGCGACCGTGACCTGCTGCGGGCCAGGGACCTCGCCGATGGGCGGTACTTCGAGCCGCTGGGAGTCGACGACCTCGCTCGCGCCGCCGGCTTCTCGCGTGCCCACTTCAGCCGCGAGTTCCGCCGCGCCTTCGGGGAGTCGCCCCACACGTACCTGTTGACCCGGCGCCTGGAACGCGCCGCCGCGCTGCTGCGGAACACGGACCGCTCGGTCGCGCGAATCTGCTTCGACGTCGGGCTGCAAAGCGTCGGCTCGTTCACCACGAGCTTCACCCGCACCTACGGCGTCTCGCCGACCGCGTACCGCGCCTCGTTCCCGCGAGCAGCCGACTACGCACAGATCCCGACCTGCTTGTTGCGTGCCAACGGACGCCCGCGAAACCGCACGTTTCGAGAAGACGCGCGGCCGTCGCATCCTTAGCCTCCGCCGCACAGGTTTCGTGGCACGTTCCGTCGAAGAGGAGGACGAATGATCCAGATCGGCAGCGCACAGCTCTGGGTGCACGATCAGGACGAGGCGCTCGAGTTCTGGACGAAGAACGTCGGGATGGAGATTCGGTCCGACGTGACCGTCCCGGAGCTGGGGAACTTCCGCTGGCTCACGGTCGGCGCGCCCGGTCAGCCCGACGTCGCGATCACCCTGATGGCGATCCCGGGCCCCCCGGTCATGGACGAGCAGACCGCCAAGGAGGTTCGCGCGCTGATGGCGAAGGGCTTCGCGGGGACGATCTTCCTGGTGACCGACGACTGCCGGGCATCGTACGAAGAGCTCAGGCGGCGCGGCGTCGAGTTCGCCGAGGCGCCCGAGGAGCGGCCCTACGGGATCGACTGCGCCTTCCGCGACCCGTCAGGCAACAACATCCGGCTCACCGAGCCACGGGAGATCACTGGCGCCTGACGCCCTCGGTCAGTCGACGGTCCGCGCGTGCCGCTCGAAGAAGTCGTCGTTGTCGAGCCCCCACGACACGACCCGCCGCGGGCGGATTCGGATCCTAGGCGGGTGGTCGAAGACCTCGGCGCGCCCGCGGATCTCGATCCCGCGTGGTCGCCACGGGTCGAAACTGGCGAGGTCGTCGATGACGATGGCCGCCCGGCCCGAGCGCTCGGCGTCGTGGTACTTCTTCGAGCGGGCGAAGTCCCGACCGCCGATCTCGATGACGTCCTCCTCGGGGTCGTAGCTCCACCCGACCGGCGCGACGTGCGGCGTGCCGGACTTGCCCACGGTCGCGATGCGTCCCAGTCGGCGCTCCGACAAGTAGCGCCGCTCGGCATCGGTGAAGACACTGCCGTTCGCCGTCACGATTCCGCCATCCTTTGCACCCGCCCTTCTGCCCATTCACGCCATGAGGCCCCGAGCTCGGGCACGTCGAGGAGCGCACCGGCGTCGCGCCGGTCCTGGTGGTACACGCGCCAGATGTCACCGACCGTGAAGCCGTGGTCGGGCCGTGAGACGATACGCACCTCGTCGCCGGCGCCGATCTCGCCCTCGTCGACGATGCGCAGGTACGTACCGGGCCGGGCGGCGCGAGTAAAGCGCCGCGGGAACGAGCCGTCTTCCATACGGACTCCGAGCTTCCAGCACGGAAGGCGCGGCTCGCTCACCTCGAGGACAGCGGTTCCGACCGCCCAGCGCTCCCCGACGACCGAATCGACCAGATGGAGGCCCTGCACCGTGAGGTTCTCGCCGAAGCCGCCTGGCCCGATGCCCCGTCCGAGCTCCGACTCCCACCAGCGGGTGTCCTCGACCGCGTACGCGTACACGGCCTTGTCGTACCCACCGTGCACGGACCGGTCGGCCTGCTCGTCGCCGTCGAGGTTGACGCCTCGCGCTCGCACCCGACCCGACAGCGGCGACTTCCAAATCGCCGTGGTCGCCGGCTCCCCGTTACGGTCGACTGCACGCGCCCGGCCGACGTTCACCGACACGACGGCGCCGTGGGGAAGGTCCACGACGCGCTGCAACCGGGCTCCGCGACGGCCCATTCCCGTGGTCTGGTACAAGGAGCCGCATGGGACGGCACCACATCGAGGTTACGAAACACTCGGCCGCGCGCCCGGACGCCGTGTTCGCGTTGCTCGTCGACGGCGGCACCTGGCCACACTGGTCGCCGATCGAGTCGTTCGAGCTCGAGCGGGCCGGCGAGCCCCCGCCCGAGGGTGTCGGCGCCATCCGGGTGTTCCGCCGGGGCAGGACCACCGGCCGCGATCAGATCGTCGAGATCGTCCCCGGCCGGCGCTTCGCCTACGTGTCGCTCTCGGGCCTGCCGGTCCGGGACTACCGGGCGCACGTGGATCTGGAGCCCGACGACGACGGAACCACCATTCGCTGGCAGGCGTCGTTCGCTCCCAAGGTGGCCGGGACGGGATGGCTCCTCGAGCGCGGCCTGCGTCGCTTCCTCGATCAGTGCGCGCAGGGTCTCGCAGAGCACTCAGCGCAGTAACGCTCAGTTCACCAACTTGGCGGCGTATCGGTCGCGGTGTCCTTCCCAATCGGCCTTCTGCCAAGGGACCGGCTTGCCGTCGAGCACAGCGCCGAGGCGATCGAGAACCGTGTGCCAGCCGCCGAGGTCGCGCGGGCCATCCGCAATGTCGAAGCCGGGCGGCTCCGTGTGCGTGAGCGTCAGGCGACAGCCGTCCGCATCCCGCTGCAGCTCCCACCGCGCGATCGAGTCGGGAGCGCCGAACGTGTGCTCGAAGAGGACCGGCGGATCAACGCGGAGCACGGTGTTGTGCTGGGTCAACCCGTCCTCGCCGGCCTCGGCGATGACCGCCTCGACGAGCTCCGGCGGCCCCGTGGTGCGAACGTCGTACTTCCCGCCCTCGACGAGCTCGAGCTCGACTTCGCCCTCGCCCCACCACTCCGGGATCCGTTCCGGCCGGGTGAGCGCATCCCACACGCGCTCGACCGGATGCTTGAAGCGACGCTCGAATCGCAGGACATACCGGCCGTCGATCTTCTCGACGGTGCCGTCGGCCATTGCCTGGGGGGTCGGGTTCGTGGCCATCGCTACTCCTCCTTCTCGGTCTCGTTCGTTGTCTCCGTGCCGGGCTCGTCGTCGAGGTGGCGTTCCAGCGCGTCGAGACGGTCGGTCCAGAACCGCCGGTACGGCGCGAGCCAGGCGTCGATCTCGGCGAGCGGCTCGGCGCGCACCCGGTACCAGCGCCGTTGGGCGTCGATCCGGACCTCGACGAGGCCGGCCTCGCGCAGCACGCGCAGGTGCTTCGAGACGCCCGGCTGGCTGAGCGAGACGCCCTCGACCAGCTCCCCCACCGAGCGCTCCCGCACCCGCAGGAGGTCGAGGATGTCCCGGCGCCGGGGCTCGGCCAGCACGTCGAACGTCGTCGTGACCATGCGAGCCAACATACCCAGCTGGTTATGTGCCTGTCAAGGCATACAGAGCTCCCGGCGGAGCTCCTGGAAGAGCGGGGTCGGAAACCGTGGCACCACGACGGCGCCGGCGAGCCAGCGCTGGAGGCGCTCGACCTGCCGCTCGACGGCGTGCTGCCCGTCCGAGCCGATGTCCTCGAGCGCCCGCCAGACGATCTGGCCGTCCGCCCGCTGGGTCCAGCCGCCGACGATGCGACCGTCCCACCACACGGTGGGCCCGGCGTTGCCGGCGCGGTCGAACAGCGCGGACTTGTGCGGGCCCAGGTACCACGCCCGCTCGGCCCAGCCCATGGTGGTCGGGTCGAGGCTCGGCAGCAGGGCCGCCCACGGCTTCGGCGACCGCACGGGAGCGTCGTCGCCGGCGAGCACGACGCCGGCGTCGCCGTGGTCGAGCTCGACCTCCACCGTGTCCAGCTCGGCAACAGCCTTGCGGGTCTGGCCCAGCGTCCAGCCCGTCCACCACTTGAGGTCCGCAACGGTCCCGGGACCGAACGCGGCCAGCCAGCGCCGCGCCAGCTCGGCCCGCGCCTCGTCCGGTTTCAGGGTCGGGATGCCGTCCGGGAGCCACGACGTCATCGGCGCCCACCGGTAGCGGGTGCTCGTCCACGAGCCCTTCGGACGGCCGCGCACGACGCGCTGCTCGCATGCGAGCAGGAACAAGACCCGGGTCGTCATGCCCATCTTGCCGGCCCACGTCTTGCCCTCGCCGTACGGGATCTGCTTGCGCAGGCGCGGCACCACCTTCGACAGGTCCGCTCCGGTGATCTCGCCGCGCGCCTCGATCGCAGCGATCGTCTCGGCCTCGGCCTGGCGCAGCCACCGCGCGCCGTCGCGGGCGATGCCGGCCTCCTCGATCATTCGCACGGTCCGCTTGCGCTCGGGAGGGACGAGCGCCTCGGTGACCGCGGCCTGCACGATCGGCACGAGATCGACCGGCACGACGAACAGCGTCCGGCGCATGCAGAGCGTCCGGACGAGGGTCCGGTCGTCGTAGAGCGCCCGCTCGACGCCTTCGACGGTGGGCAGCTTCAGGCGGGCGGCGGCGGCGAGGACGACGGTCGCGGGGTCGGTCGAGTGGAGGCCGACCATCTGCTCGGCGAGCGCCACGACATCAGTGGCCTTTGCCGACGGCGCAAGGTGATGCCGAATCGCAAGCCTCGCTCGGCGCTCGCGGTCGCTGATTCGTCGCACGGCCGCAAACGTACGTGCTCGGCGCCTCGACTACTCCCGGCGGCGTAGCGGCGTAGTCGCCGGCCGGACGATGACACCCCCGCGCCGGCGCCTTACCTTGCACGTATGAGGCCCAGCCCTGCCCCGGTGCGGTTTGCGGACGCGTGGCCGTCCTGGGCGCGTGGCCGTTGGGCCGATGCCGAGATCGCAATCATCGTCGGCGTGATCCAGATTGCAGGCACGTACGTTGCGTCCGGTCATCAGACCGGCCGCGGCTCGTTGGACGCGCTTGCGTACACGCTGCTGGCAATCGGACCGGCGGCGCTGCTGTGGCGGCGCCGCCAGCCGGCCGTCGTCCTGCTGGTCGTATTCGCCACGACGCTCGCATACTGGGTGAGCGACTACCCGCGGGGGCCGGTCTTCATCGCGCTCATCGTGGCGTTCATCACGACGGTCATCGCCGGCTACAGATTCGTCGCCATCGTCATGGTGATCGTCGGATGGACGGCCTTCACGTTTTTGCCCTATCTCGCCGGCAACGAGTCGCGGCCGGGCCTCGCCGGACCATTTGCCCTCCTGGCATGGCTGCTGGTCCTCTTGGGTGTCGGAGAGGTTGCTCGCGCCGGTCGAGCGCGCGCCGCCGAGACGGCCCGAACGCGGGAGGAAGAGGCGCGCCGGCGGGCCAGCGAGGAGCGGCTACGTGTCGCTCGCGAGCTGCACGACGTGCTCGCGCACAACATCTCGCTCATCAACGTGCAGGCCGGCGTCGCGCTCCACCTCATGGACGAGCAGCCTGAGCAAGCCCGCACCGCGCTCACCGCGATCAAGCAGGCGAGCAAGGACGCTTTGGGCGAGCTCCGGTCGGTCCTCGAGGTGCTGCGCCGGCCCGGGGAGACCGAGCCCCGTACCCCGCAGCCGGGACTCGACGAGCTGGACGACCTCGTCTCCCGAGCCGGCGCCGCCGGCCTCGTGGTCGCGGTAGAGGTAGACGGTGTGCCCCGCCCGTTGCCCGCCGAGGTCGATCTGGCTGCGTTCCGGATCGTGCAGGAGGCGGTTACCAATGTCGCCCGTCATGCCGGCGAGGCCACGGCGACGGTCCGGGTGGCATACGGCGAGCGTGAGGTCACCCTCCAGATCGACGACAACGGCCGCGGCGGGGCACCGAGCTCGATCGCGGGGAGCGGCAGCGGACTCGCCGGCATGCGCGAGCGCACGGCTGCGTTGGGCGGCCGGCTCGAGGTCGGCCCGCGGCCCGGCGGCGGCTTCCGGGTCCGGGCCGAGCTCCCGATGGACGGTGCGCGGTGATCTCGGTGCTACTCGCCGACGACCAGGCGCTGGTGCGCGCCGGCTTCAGCGCCCTGCTCGATGCGCAGGACGACATCGAGATCGTCGGGGAGGCCGATGACGGCGACGCGGCCGTGCAGTTCGCGAAGCGCCTCGTGCCCGACGTTGTGCTCATGGACATTCGCATGCCCGTCCTCGACGGCCTGGCCGCCACTCGCACGATCGCGGCGGACGAACGCCTGTCGGCGGTCCGCATCGTCATCCTCACGACGTTCGAGCTCGACGAGTACGTATTCGAGGCGTTGCGAGCCGGCGCCAGCGGTTTCCTCGTCAAGGACACCGAGCCGGTGGAGCTCTTACGGGCTGTCCGCGCCGTTGCCCGCGGCGAGGCGCTGCTGTCACCGAGTGTCACGAAGAGGCTGATCGCCGAGTTCGCCACTCGTGCGAAGGAGCCGACCCGGGTCGCCGAGCTCGATCACCTCACCGACCGCGAACGCGAGGTGATGACCCTCGTCGCGGAGGGGCTCTCGAACGAGGAGATCGCCGAGCGGCTCATCGTCAGCCCGGCCACGGCGAAGACACACGTGAGCCGGGCCATGATCAAGCTCAACGCCCGCGACCGTGCCCAGCTCGTCGTGTTCGCCTACGAGTCCGGCCTCGTCCGCCCCGGGTGGGCGGGCTGACGCAGCTACCGCGGGCGCGGTAGCGCCGAGGCGCTCACTGCGCCCGGCGGCGTACCGGCAAAACCTCCACCCGGGCGACGACCACACGGCCTCCTGTCACGACGATCGACATGACGCGATCTGCAGGAGGTCACACGATGACAAGCACCCTCGCACCGCCCCGGGCGGCCGTCGCCCGTACCGAGCACGCGACGAAGGTCTACGGCTCGGGTGAGACCGCCGTTCGGGCCATCGACGACGTCACCGTCGAGTTCGCGGCGGGACGGTTCACCGCGATCATGGGCCCGTCCGGCTCCGGGAAGTCAACGCTGATGCATTGCGCGGCCGGCCTCGACAGTCTCACGTCGGGCGAGGTCTTCGTCGGCGACGTCGCGCTCGGCTCGCTGTCGGACAGGGAGCTCACGCTCCTGCGTCGGGACCGCATCGGGTTCGTGTTCCAGTCGTACAACCTGATCCCGACCCTGACCGCGCTCGAGAACATCACCCTGCCCACCGCGCTGGCAGGCAGGAAGCCGAACCGGGAGTGGGTCGACGGCGTGATCGAGACCGTCGGTCTGCGCGACCGGCTGTCGCACAGGCCCTCCGAGCTGTCGGGTGGGCAGCAGCAGCGTGTCGCCGTGGCTCGGGCGCTGGCCACGCGGCCGCAGATCGTCTTCGCCGACGAGCCCACCGGCAACCTCGACTCGCGGGCCGGGGCCGAGATCCTCGAGTTCATGTCGCAGGCCGTCCGTGATCTGGCCCAGACGATCGTCATGGTCACCCACGACCCGGCTGCGGCCGCATACGCCGACCGGGTCGTGTTCCTCGGCGACGGAAAGGTCGTCGGCGAGCTCGCCGACCCCACTGCCGAGTCGGTCATCAACCGCATGCAGCAGTTGGGAGGTTGAGCGATGCGCACCGTCATGTTCAAAGGACTCCTCGCCCACAAGCGCCGGCTCGTCGGCACATTTCTCGCCGTGTTCATCGGCGTTGCGTTCCTCTCCGGGACGCTCGTGCTCGGTGACACGCTGCGAGGAAACTTCGACAACCTGTTCACCGAGGCCAACGCGGGAACCGACGTCGTGGTCCGCCACGCCTCGAAGCTGAGCACCGATCCCGGCGAACCCGACAGCCAGCGCGGGCTCGTGGACGCGCCGCTCGTCAACACGCTGCGCGGCGTCGACGGTGTAGCCGCCGCCGAGCCTTCGGTGGAGGGCTTCGGTCAGCTCGTCGGCAAGAACGGCGACAAGCTCGGGGGCAACGGGCCGCCCAAGTTGGCGGGCAACTGGATCGAGAACGCCGACCTCAATCCCTACCGGCTGGTCGAGGGGCGGCCGCCACGCGCTGACAACGAGGTCGTCATCAACCGCGGCGCCGCCAACGACGGGAACCTACGGGTCGGCGATACGACCACGGTGGAGATCCCTGAACCGGTCCCGGTGAAGATCGTCGGCATCGCCACGTTCGGCTCGTCCGAGGGTCTCGGCCAGGTCACGTTCACCGCGTTCACGCTCGACAGCGCCCAGCAGCACCTCCTCCATCGCACCGATCAGGTCGGGAGCATCTCGGTGAAGGCGCAGCCGGGCGTGTCGCAGGACGAGCTCCTGAAGCGAGTGCAGCGGGTGCTGCCCGCCGGCGACGAGGCAATCACGGGAGCCAAGCTCACCAACGAGAACACCAGCGACATCAACAAAGAGTTCCTCGACCTGTTCACGACCTTCCTGACCGTGTTCGCAGGGGTCGCGCTGCTGGTCGCAACGTTCAGCATCTACAACACGTTCTCGATCATCGTGGCCCAGCGCACCCGGGAGTCCGCGCTGTTGCGTGCGATCGGGGCCGGGCGGGGTCAGATCCTGGCGTCCGTGGTCTTCGAGGCGTTGCTCGTCGGCGTCGTCGCATCGGCAGTCGGTCTTCTCGGCGGTATCGGCATAGCCGGCCTGCTCAAGGGCCTCTTCGACGCGGTTGGGTTCTCCCTGCCGGCCGGTGGTCTCGTCTTCAACGCGTCGGCCGTCGTGATCGCGATGATCGTCGGCGTCGTCGTGACGCTCGTCGCCGGCATGGCCCCCGCCATCAAGGCCTCACGCGTCGCACCGCTCGCCGCCATCCGCGACGTGTCGGTCGAGCGCACGACCGCCTCCGTGCGGCGGGCGATCACGGGCGTCGCGTTGACGGCGATCGGCGTCGCGGTCGTGCTGGGCGCCGTGCTGAGCGGCGGCGATTCGGTCCTCGGATTCGCGGGGCTCGGCGCGCTGCTCACGATCGTCGGCGTCGTGGTGTTCGGCCCCGTCGTGGCCCGGCCGGCAAGCGGCGTCATCGGGTCGCCACTTCGGTGGCTACGGGGCGTCACGGGCTCGCTCGCGCGCCAGAACGCGATGCGCAACCCACGACGCACCTCCGGCACCGCCGCCGCGCTGATGATCGGCGTCGGCGTCGTCACGCTGTTCACGATCTTCGCCGCGTCACTGAAGACCGCCATCGACGACAGCGTGTCGAAGTCGTTCACGGGCGACCTCGTGATCTCCACGGGAACCTTCGGTGGCGGCGGGGTCAGCCCGCAGCTCGCCGGCGACGTCGCGCAGCTCCCCGAGGTGCGGGACGCCACCGGCCTCGGAAGGGGACGGGCGCTCGTCGGCACCGGCACCGAGAACGTCACCATCGCCGAACCGGCCCGCCTCGGCGGCGTCCTGAACCTGAACGTGACCAACGGCTCCGTCCGCGGCCTCGGCCCGCAGCAGCTCGCGGTGTCGGAGCGGATTGCCGACGACAAGGGCTGGAAACGTGGAACGTCTGTGCCGGTCACGTTCTCGGACGGTACGACCACGGAGTTCACCGTGGGGGCGATCTACAAGGCTCGCGACATCGCCGGGAACTACATCCTGCCGCGAGCCGCCTGGGCACCCCACGCGGTGCAGGACATCGACTCGACCGTGCTCATCCGGCTCAAGAACGGCGTCGCCCTCGAGACGGGACGGCACGCGGTAGAGCAGACGGCGAAAGCCTACGGTGGGCCCGACGTCGAGGACCGTGGCCAGTACGCGGACTCGGTGGGCCAGTTCGTGAACATGATGCTCGGCGTCGTCTACGTCCTGCTGGCTCTGGCGATCCTGATTGCGCTGATGGGCATCGCGAACACGCTGTCGCTCTCGGTGTACGAGCGCACGCGTGAGCTGGGCCTGCTGCGCGCGATCGGTGAGACCCGGCGTCAGCTCCGGTCGATGATCCGATGGGAGTCGGTGATCATCGCGGTGTTCGGCACCGTCGGCGGGCTCGGCGTGGGCGTGTTCCTCGGCTGGGCGCTCGTCGAGGCCGCTTCGCAGGGGACCGGCGACATGATCGCGCCGTCGTTCACGGCACCGGTCGGCCAGCTGGCGGTGCTGCTCGTCGTGGGCGCGATCGCCGGCGTCCTCGCCGGGCTCCGGCCCGCACGCCGGGCCGCCAAGCTCCCGGTCCTGCAGGCAGTGGCCGCCGAGTAGAAGACCTGCCCGAAGGCAGCCTTCGCCCTTTACGTCTCCCCGTCGCAGTGCCCGGGCGACGGGGGGACGTCGAGGGCGGGGTTGCGGTCGAAGAAGCCGACGGGCGCGAGCAGGAAGCCGGTGGACTCGACCGGCATGACCGGCCAGTCCTCGGGGCGCGGGATGTGGGTCACGCCGAAGGTGTGCCACACCACCACGTCCGTGTCGGCGACGGGCCGGTCGGCGGCCGTCCACCGGGGCAGCCCGTCTCCCCCGCCGTGCTGGTTCGGGTAGTCACCGGCGGCGCGCCGTTCGTCGGCACGGTACGGGGTGACCCAGAGGTTCCGGGTCGCGAACGTCGCCCGCCGGCCGACGCTCGACTCGGGACTCGCAAGAAGCGTCGGCGTCGACGCCGGCACGAGCTTGTACCCGACCGGCTCACCGAGGCGGTTGCGAACCTCGGTATTGACGATCTTCCAGATGCGGCTGCGCGACGGATCGACGACTCGCTGCGCCTGCTGCTCGGTCTCGAGCGGCGTCGCCTCGGCAATGAACGCGTTCGCGAGCGGGTTGTCCGGGCCCTCCGGCGCCGCTACCGCGTCGACCTCGTACACCGTGTTCGCCGTCCCGTCGACGTCGAAGTCGAGACGCACGTTGAACAGGTGCTGGTGATACGGCGCCGCGAGCTGCGGCGCCACCATCGCGGCGTTGCCGAGCCCGTCGTCGCCGTCCACCGCCATGGTCGACATCACGCCGGTCAACTTGACCTCGAGCTGCATGCTGCCGTCGAGGTAGAAGTACCAGTAGAAGCCGTACTCGTAGTTCCCGACCGTCGCGATCGAGCTGACGACGAGACGACGCTGGCGCCGGACTTCCGTCGTCCCGCTGCGGAGATCGACATGCTTCCAGAGGATGCTGTAGTCCTCCTCGTGCATGCAGATCGCGTTCTCGATCGTGTACGGCTCGCCGCGCTCGTTGCCGAACGTGACATCGAGGTAGCGGATCTCGCCGAGGCAGTCGCATCCGAGCGTGAGCGAGTTGGCCATGCGCCCGAGGCCCCACTCGCCAGCGTCGAACGCGTTCTTCCAGTTGTGCATGGGTCCCGTGTGCCCGTACGGCACGACCATCTCGCTCACCGACGCGCGGTGCAGGATCGGGCGCACGCGGCCGCCGTCCTCGTAGCCGATCGTGTGCAGCACGAGCCCTTCGTACGGGTCCATCGAGATCCGCAGCGACCAGCGCTGCCAGCGAACGAGGTTGCCGTCGACGGTGAAGCTCGGCCCCTCGGGCTGGGTGATCTCCAGCGGTTTGAGGTCGTCACGCATCGGCCCGACGTCGTCGCGCAGGTAGCCGCCGCGCTCGGACGGCAGCGGCACGACGCCGTAGTCGACGACCTCCAGGACCTCCCCCCGTCCGTTGTCGACGAACGCGATGAGCCCTTCGATCGGCCGGGCGTAGCCGTTGTCGGTGTCGGTCTCGCGGTAGTACGCGAGGCAGCGGCTGATGCGCCGCCCTTCTTCGTGCGCGAGGCCGAAGTTCCCGGCCGGCCACGGGTCGATCTGGACCCGGGTCAGATCGGTGATGCCGCGGCGAGCGAGGGCTGCCTGCCAGTCGGGGTGCTCGTGCAGCGCGACGATCGCGTTGAACGACTCGCCGTACAGCAGGGCCGGCCGCACCCCCGGCACGTCGAGCCACGACACGAGGGCGCGGCGGCCGACGTCGACCACGGCCTCCACCACGTCGGCGGCCGGTTCGGGGACGATCACGACGCGTACCCGCCGGTCGACCGGGTCGCCGCCGGTGAAGCCCGCCACGACTTCCTTGGGCGGCTCGTCGAGCCCGAAGTAGGCGAAGAGAGCGGCGTCGGTGAGACGGCCTTCGGCCCGCAGCACCTCCGCGGCCGTCTCGATCTCCTTTGCGCTCAGGGCGTCGAGGGGATGGGCGGAGCGGGTCCCCGATCCGGTCGGTGCCGTGTCGATCGCCATGCTCCGCCGCTCCTCCTCGTTCAGCTCGGCCGTCGAGCCCCTAGTACACCGCGGCGGCCCCGAATGCGCCTACCTGGCGGAGCCGCCGCCCGCTCTTTTGACAAAAGCCGACCGATTCGGTCGTATATTGGGGTGGCGCTCCTCCGACCCGCAGGAGGGAGTCATGACTGCCCGCAAGCTGTTCTCGTTCCCGAACCCCGTCAACGAGCTTTCGGCGCGCCTCGTCGCGGGCGGCGTCGTCGTCATGGCGGTGGCAGCGATCGAGTTCGGCCAACTGTGGCTGCTGATCCCGATCGCGTACGGCTTCGTCGCCCGGGTGCTCACGGGCCCGAGGTTGAGCCCGCTCGGACAGCTCGTCACCAGGGTGATCACGCCCCGGCTGCCGTTGCCGGCGAAGTACGTCCCCGGACCGCCGAAGCGATTCGCCCAAGGCATCGGTGCGACCGTCTCGGTGGCGGCGGTCGTTGCGTACTTCGGGTTCGGGAGCTCAGGCGCCGCGTACGTGCTGCTCAGCCTGATCGTCGTCGCGGCGACGCTCGAGTCTGTCTTGGCGTTCTGCCTCGGCTGCGCGATCTTCGGCGTGCTCATGCGGTGGGGCGTCATCCCCGACGAGGTGTGCGAGCGGTGCAACGACATCTGGGGCGGCGCTCGAGGCAGAGCTCCTCGCGAAGATCGCCTTCCCGAAGTCGGCCGAGTTCTGGATGAACAGCGCCGCGTTCCCCCATACGAACGGGAGCCACAGCGGGATGCCCAACACGCTCGGTGACGCGTACTGCCAGGCGCCGGTCTGGATGGCCAAGCCCTCCGCGAGCGGGCCGAAGACGAAACCCACCGCGTAGACGCAGGCGCTGGTCCTGCTCGGCCGGAGCGAATAGATCGCGACGCCGGTGGCGATCTGGAGCGACGTGAGCGCGAGCGGGTAGCGCCACAGCACGCTCGTGAGCAGCAGCGTCGCCAACCCCAGCGTCGCGTTGAGCAGGGCCCTCCGGGAATCCGGCACGGCGCAGAGCTTCGCAGGTCTCGAAGGACTCTGCGCGACTCGGCTACGCCCGGCGGGCGCGGGCCGGGGCGGTGAACGGGTAAGCCAGGTGCTGGAGGTACCCCACCGGCGGCACGGGGTCGGGGATTCCGAAGCCGCGGGGACGCTTGCCCTTCGGCAGGTAGGCGGTGCCGAAGATCCGGTCGACGATCGGAAGGCCGAAGTTCTTGTCCCTCGCCTCGGGATCGATGGCGTGGTGCCAGTGGTGCCACTCGGGCGTGTTGATGACCCACCGGATTCCCGGAAACCGCAGCCGCACGTTGGCGTGCTGGAAGATCGCCAGGAGGGTGACGAACACGGCCACCCCGGCGAAGGCGCCGCCGCCGTACCCCAGGATCACGAGCGGCATCACGGCGAATGCCTGCGTGAACGCCTGGTCGAAGGGATGGAGCCGACCGGCGGCTACCCAGTCCATCGCCTCGATGCTGTGGTGCACGGCGTGGAAGCGCCACAGGAACGGCACCGTGTGCGTGAGGCGATGACCCCAGTAGTTGCCGACGAAGACGAGCACCGCCGACAGCGCGACCGCCGGCACCGTCGGGATGTATCCGACGATGTTCAGGTTGCGCAACCAGAAGACCGGGATGAGCGCGGCGACGACGAGGGCGATCCCCAACGCCGTCGAGAACAGATTGTTCACGAGCAGGTGCGTGAGGTCGGTGAGCAGGCCGCGCCGGAACACCTTCTGGGGCCGGAGGGCAAACAGCTTCTCGAGCGGCACGAAGAGAAGGAACAACGCCGCGATGCCGACAACGGCGCTGCCCCTGACGACCAGGGCGACCACGAGGCCGACGACGAACGTGAGCCCGGTGACGAGGCCGAATCTCGTCGGGCGGTCCTGGTCGACTGCGGCCACCGCCATACCTGTATGTCAGCCCGGATTGATCAGGGAATCTGCCGGCGAATGTCAGCGCTCGGTGAGATCCCGCCAGTTCGGCTCCCGCTTCTCGGCGAACGCCCGCGGGCCCTCCTCCTGGTCGGGATGGCCCCACATCGAGACCAGCTCGCCGGCACCGGCGCGGCAGGCGTCGGTCAGGCCCAGCTCGAGCGCGCCCCAGAGAGCCCGTTTCGTCGCCCGCATGGCTGCGGGCGAGTTGCGGGCGATCTTCTCGGCGAGCGCCTGCGCCTCGTCGCGGAGTCGATCGGGTGGGTCGACGATCTGGCTGATCATCCCGAGCTCGTACGCCCGCGCCGCCGACAGGCGCTCGTGCCGGCCGACGAACGCCATGCGCATCACCGCCTCCACCGGCATCTTCCGGATGAGGCCGATGGCCTCGAGCGACACGACCTGCCCGATCGAGACGTGCGGATCGAAGAACTCGGCGTTGGACGCGGCGATGACGACGTCGGCGTCGGCGATCCAGTGGAACCCGCCGCCGGCGCACATGCCGTTCACCGCCGTGATGACCGGCTTCCATACGTGCTGGTGCCACGCGGTGAAGTGGAGGTCGAACTCCTCGACGGAACGCCGGTATCGCTGCATGCCGACGCCGTCGCTCGCGATCTCGGCCACGTCGACGCCGGTCTGGAACGCGCGACCCTCGCCCGTGTGCACGATCACCTTCACGTCGGGATCGCGGTCGAGCTCGGTCCATGCGATCGCGAACTCGTCGCGCATGCGCGCCGACATGGCATTCAGCCGGTCGGGGCGGTTGTTGATCAGCCACCCGACCGGCCCCCGCCGTTCGAGCTTCAGGCACTCGAAATCCGAGTACGTCATGCCGTCGTCCTCTCTCGCGGGTCGAGCGGCCGCCAGACGGGCTCCCGTTTCTCGGCGAACGCGTTCGGACCTTCCTCCTGGTCGGGATGACCCCACATCGACATCAGGGCGCGGCCGCCGGCGCGGCACGCGTCGGTCAGTCCCAGCTCGAGCGCACCCCACAGCGCCTGTTTCGTGACACGCATGGCCTCAGGAGAGTTGCGCGCGATCTTCTCGGCGAGGTCCTGGGCGGCGTCGCGCAGCCCGTCGGGTGGGTCGACGACCTGCGACAGGATGCCGAGCTGTCGGGCACGCGCCGCGTCGATGCGCTCGTGCGCACCGACCAGCGCCATCCGGACGATCGGCTCCATCGGCGACTTCCGGACGAGGCCGATCGTCTCGTACGCGCTGACCTGCCCGAGAGAGACGTGCGGGTCGACGAACGAGGCGTTCGACGCCGCGACGACGATGTCGGCATCGGCGACGAAATGCAGCCCGCCCCCGGCGCAGACGCCGTTGACGGCCGCGATCACCGGCTTCCAGACCTGGTTGTGCCATGCGGTGAGTCGAAGCTCGGCGTCTCGCGTCCGGCGCGACTGCTCGCGCAGCGCCTGCTTGTCGCGACCGAGCTGCACGACGTCGACCCCGGTCTGGAACGCCGGCCCGTTGCCCGTGTTCACGATCACCCGCACAGCGGGATCGTCATCCAGCTCGCGCCACGCGGCTTCGAGCTCCCGGAACATGGTCGCGTCCATCGCGTTGCCGGCGTCGGGCCGGTCGAAGACCAGCCACCCGACGGGACCGCGCTGCTCGACGAGCAACGTCTCGTACGCCATCAGCTGCGTGGCACTTCGCGCCACGGGTGTCCCTGCCACGGGTCGGGCTCCCGGGGCAGACCGAGCACGCGCTCGCCGAGCACGTTCTTGTTGACCTCCGTGGTGCCACCCTCGATCGTGTTCGCGCGGCTGCGCAGCATCCCGCGCACCTCGAAAGGCAACGACGCCGCATAGTCGCCGCCGGCCGGGTTGTCCCACGCCACCGCGTCCATGCCGAGCAGCGCGACCGCGAGTGACTGGACGCGCTGGTTCAGCTCGCCCTGGTGCACCTTGCCGATCGAGCTCTCGGGCCCGGGCGACCGCCCCGCCCGCACCTGGGCGCGCACGCGCTCGTTCGTCCAAGCGCGGATTCGCTCCTCGCTGTAGACGCGCACAAGGTCCTGCCGCGCGATCGGATCGCAGTCGGCAGACCGACGGCGCGCCAACTCGAGGAGGTGCGACGTCCCCAGGCCGCCGATGCGGTCGACCCCGCCCGAGCCCTCACCCGACACCATCTGGCGCTCGCCGGAGAGGGTCGCGCCCGCGACCCGCCAGCCGTCCCCCACCTCGCCGACCCGCTGTGAATCGGGCACCCGGGCCCGATCGAGGAACACTTCGTTGAAGTCGACATCGCCGCCGAGGTGGCGGAGCGGGCGGACCTCGACGCCCGGTTGGTGTAGGTCGAGCAGGAAGTACGTGATGCCCTTGCGCTTCGGGGCGTCAGGATCGGTGCGCGCGAGGAGCACCGCATAGTCGGAACGGTGCGCCCACGTTGTCCACACCTTCTGGCCGGTGACGAGCCACTCGTCGCCGTCGCGCACGGCTGTTGTCGCGAGTGACGCAAGGTCGGAACCGGCGCCGGGCTCGCTGAACAGCTGACACCACGTCTCCTCGTTCCGCACGATCGGCGGCAGGAACCGGCGCCGCTGTTCCTCGGTGCCGTGCCCGAAGAGCGCGGGCGCGGCGAGGTTGAGGCCGAGGGGGTTGAGCCGGCCGAGGTTGTACGGGCGCAGCTCGGCTTCCACGCGGCGGGCGATGTCGTGGCTCAGATCAAGGCCGCCGTACGCGACCGGCCACGTCGGCACGACGAGACCAGAACGCGCGAACACCGGATACCAACTCTCGTAGTCGGCCCGCGGCCGGACTTCCCGGATCGCGGCTGCGCCGCCACGCTGCGCCGCTTCACGCCATGGGGTGGGCACATTGTCGTCGATCCACGCCCGCACGGCGGCGACGACGTCCGAGGCCGGCGTCTCCGGGCCGACGGGAAGACGGCGGCCGGTCTCGAGCGTCGCGAGCAAGTCCCGGCGCAACACCTTGCCCACCTCGTTGCGTGGGAGCGCGTGAACGCGATGGAACGCCACGGGGACTTTGTACGCAACGAGCTGGTCGCGGCACCACAACTCGAGCTCGCCAGGATTCGCTTCGCCGACGAAGAACGCCACTGGGACCTCGCCGAGCCGCGCGTCCGGCGCGCCCACCACAGCCGCGTCACGCACACCGGACGCATGCCGCAGGACTTCCTCGACCTGGGCCGGGAGCACCTTGTTTCCGCCCCGATTGATGACGTCCGAGACGCGGCTCTCGATCCAGACGAACCCGTCCGCGTCGACGCGGGCGAGGTCGCCGGTCCGGAGATATCCGTCGGCGTCGAGCCGGTCGGCGAACCCGCCGCCGCCGAGGTAGCCCGACGCCATCCGGGGCGGGCGCACGGTCAACTCCCCCACCTGTCCCTCGGGCAGCGGGCCGTCGTCGTCGCCGATCACCTTGATCTGCACGCCGGCATGCGGTCGTCCGACGGCGCCGACCTTCTCGGGATGCTCACGGGCGTCGGCCACGGTCCAGCCGATGACCTCACCGATCTCCGCCTGCCCGTAGCCGTTCAGCACGATGACGCCGAACCGGTCGGCGAAGCGGCGCGCCTCGCCCGGCGGCAACGGCGCCGTGATGCTGCGCACGAAGCGCAGCGGTGCAAGGTCCTCGATCTTCTGGTCGTCGGCGAGCATCGTGATCGCGGCGGGAGGCAGGACGGTCGAGCGGATGCCGAACCGCCGCACGAGCTCGGCGAACGCACCGGTCTCGAACCGCTCCATGATCACGATCGCCGCGCCGGCACGGAGCCCGAACAACACGTTGTAGATCCCCGCATTGAGCGCGAGGGAGACCGGGATCAGGTTCGGGGTGGGCGGCCGCTCCCGGCCGCGTCCCGACGGTCGCAGCTCGCCGAGCACCCGATCGAGCAGCTCGAGGTACGCGGAATGGGTATGGAGGATGGCTTTCGCCTCGCCCGTTGTCCCCGACGTCCACTGCACGAACGCGGCGTCCGGGTCGCATCGGGTGCCTCCGTCGAGCGCGTGAATCCCGTCGGGCCGGACGAATGCCGCGGCGCCGACGGTGCGCAGCGACCGCTCGACTTCGGGCTCCGGCGCGCGCCAGTTGACCGGCACGAACACGGCGTCCGCGAGCCACACGCCGAACATCGTGGTGACCATGTCGGGCCCTGTCGGGAGCTGCACCGCGACGGGCTGGCCCTGCTCGACGCCGGCGTCGCCGAGGTGCTTCGCCGACATGGCGGCAGCCCGGCGCGCCTCGCCCGCCGTCACGAAACGCTCGATCGTGTGCAGCAGGGGCACGTCGTCGTCGAACGGGTGCGAGACGAGCAGGTCGGCCAGGCTCACGCGTATGTTGTATACAACATCGGCCGAGCGGCCCGACAAGGAGGCGCGTGTCCGAGGGTCCGTCGATCACCGACGAGGGGGTCGCCCGCCTGCGGGCGCGAATCGGCATCCCGCAACCCCATCCCCAGCCGCCGCACTACCGGTGCCCGAACGAAGACGCGTTCCGCCAGGTCGCCGAGGCGTACGGCGACGACAACCCGCTCTGGTGCGACCCCGCGTACGCGGCGACCACCCGGTGGGGCGGGCCGATCGCGCCGCCTCCCCTCGTCGGTGGCGACACGCTGATCGGCGACAACGAGGTCGTGAACCTCACGGACGAGGATCAGGCGCTGCTCAAGGGTGATCCGATCCGCGGCGCCCACGCCTTCTACTCGGGCAGCTTCCGCGAATGGTGGGCGCCGCTGCGGCCGGGCACGCCGGTGACACGCCGCAACGCTCTGGTCGGCGTGCACGACAAGCGCAGCGAGTTCGCCGAGCGCGCCGTGCACGAATGGACCGCCGAGGTGTTCGCCGCGCCCGACGAAGTGCTGTCGGCGCAGTACCGCCTCATGATCCGCACCGAGCGCGGAAGGGCCGAGAAGCGGGGCAAGTACGACGAGACGTCGATTGACCCGTACACCGACGAGCAGCTGCGCGAGATCGACGATGCCTACGCGTCGGAGACGGAACGCCGGCGCGGGGTGCGGCCGCGCTGGTGGGAGGACGTCGACGAGGGCGACGAGATCGGCCCGCTCGTCAAGGGGCCGCTGCGCGTGACCGACATGGTGTGCTGGCACGTCGGCATGGGCATGGGCCTGTACGGCGTGAAGGCGCTCCGGCTCGGCTACGTCCAGCGGCGGCGGGTCCCCCGCTTCTTCCGTCCTGACGACCTGAACATCCCCGACGTGCAGCAACGCGTGCACTGGGATCCCGAGTGGGCGCGCCGGGCGGGCAACCCGACCGTGTACGACTACGGGCGCATGCGCGAGACCTGGCTCATCCACCTGTGCACCGATTGGATGGGCGACGACGCGTGGCTCTGGAAGCTCGACTGCCAGTTCCGCCGGTTCAATTACGTCGGCGATACCCACTGGATGCGTGGACGCGTCGTTCGCAAGGCGCTCGTCGACGGCGAGCGACCGGCCGTCGAGCTCGAGCTGACGGGCGAGAACCAGCGGGGCGAGACGACGACCCCGGGGCATGCGACGATCCTGCTGCCGAGCCGCGAGCACGGGCCGGTGAGGCTGCCCGACCCTCCTGGCAGCGCGACGACGTGCCAGGAAGCTCTCGACGCGCTCGTCGACCGCTTCGCCGCCGAGGAGCTCGCATGAAGGACTACCCCGAACCGCCCGAGGGTCTCGCCGTCGAGCACGACGGCGCCGTGCTGCGCGTGCGCCTGGACCGGCCCGAGCGCCGTAACGCGCTCACCGACGAGATGGTCCTGGCGCTGATCGAGACGATCGAGGCTGCAGGCAGCGACGAGTCCGTCCGCGTGATCGCCTTGTCGGGGACGGGCGACGACTTCTGCTCGGGCTTCGACCTCGGGCAGCGCGGCAACGGGGAGGAGAAGCCTCGCGCCGGCGCGACGCAACGGCGGATGCGCTGGCAGGTGAACCGTCTCGTCCCGACGATGCTCGAGACGCAGACGCCCATCGTCACTGCGGCGAAGGGGTGGATCATCGGCCTCGGCCTGCACCTGGTGCTGGCGTCCGACTTCGCCGTCGTCGCCGACGACGCGCGGCTCCGGGCACCCTTCGCGACGATGGGGTTCACGCCCGATTCGGGAGGCTCGTGGCTCCTCCCCCGGCTCGCCGGCGTCGCGCGCGCCAAGGAGATGATCATGCTCGGCCACGACGTCACCGGCGCGGAGGCGGCGTCGTGGGGAATGGTGCACCGGGCCGCGCCCGCTGGGGACGTCGATCCCGTCGCACGAGAGCTGGTCGACGAGCTCGCATCTGCCGCCACGGTCGCGGTCGGGCTCTCGAAGCTGCTCATCCACCGAGGACTGGGCGTCGACCTCGAGCGCCACCTCGCCGACGAGGCGCTCGCGATCGAGCTCTCGAGCCGCTCCGACGACTTCCACGAGCACGCCCGGGCTCGCCGCGAGAAGCGCGACCCGAAGTTCGAAGGCCGCTGACGCACTGGTCGACCGAGATCAGGCGACGTAGGAGCGGGCCTGGCTGCGGACGAGATCGACGAGGTTCCCGAGCGCGATGGTGACGTCGGCCAGGTGGAGCCCCCACGTGGGCCCGAGGATCGGGTTCTGGAAGCGCACCCGCTGGTCGGTCGGCCCGCCGATGTCGGTGATCTGCAGCCACGTCGCACCGTTCGCCGTCTGACACTCGGCGCTGTAGAGGCGCGGGTATCGCACCCAAGGTGTCGGAGCGGACGGAGCCGGCCCGCCGATCGCGCCGATCGGGCCGGGGACCAGATTCGTTCGGCGGTACGTGTCGAGCGCGCCGAAGCCTCCGCCGGGCGCGACGGGATTGACGCACAGGACGTCGAGGCCGGTGCCCTCCCCCGTGCGCGCACTCACGCCGCCACCGACGCGTCCGAAGACACTGTTCGGGGGCGGTTGCTGGTCGAAGGAGGAATACGCGACGACGCACCCGGTCTGGCCGCGGCGGCGACAGGCGCGAATGTTCTGGAAGTCGCCGCCCGAGTCGCGACCGGACGCGACCGTGACGTTGCCCCCGAGCAACAGAGCAGATACCAGCCGGCGCCGGAGCTTCGGGTTCGGGTCGATCTCTGAGCCGAGAAGGTGCGTGAGCATGCCGGCGCCTTGCGAGTGCCCGATGAACACGACGCCACGGCCCTTGTTGTAATGGGCAAGGTAATCACGCCATGCCGACAACACGCCGTCGTATGCCACGGCTCGCGCGTCGGCGGATTGCCCGCCGGCGGAGCCGGTCGCCACCACTGTGAGCTGTCGATAGACGGGCGCGAACACCCGGCATGCCTGCGAGAAGCGCGAGGCCTGGGCCTCGGCCACCGCCGTGAGCTCCGGGTCGATGCTGAGGTCGGCGTTCACGGTGGGCTGTCCGCTCACCGACGGATAGACGTAGAAGCAATCGACCGGTGGGCTCTTCGCCGGCTTGTCGTGCACGACGCGCGTCGTCCCATCGGACCGGACCACCGTCGTGGTGAGGTCGCTGTCGCACGGGTTCTTCGCCAGGCCGGGCCGGCACAACCACACCGTCGACGACTCCTGAGCCGACGCCGGTGCAGCGGTCTCGGTCGGCAAGAGGGCAGTGGCGACGAGCGCGGTAACAACCGCGACGAACGCGGACCGGGTCCGGATCAGGATCCGACCTCGTCCAGTGCGCCATCGATCTCCTGCGCGCGACCAGCGGCGAGTGGCATCGTGACCCAGAACGTCGAACCGATGCCTTCGTCACTCACCACCGCGATCCGCCCACCGTGCATCTCGACGAGTCGCTTGGCGATCGTCAGCCCGATGCCCGTGCCACGCCGCAACTCGTTGTTGTACGGCGACTGGTAGAAGGGGTCGAAGATCCGCTTCTGCTCCTCGGGTGGAATGCCGCTGCCCTCATCGGAAACCGACATATCCACGGCGCCGTCGGCCCGGGTTGCGCTCACGATGATCCGCCCTCCGGCCGGCGAGAACCTGGCCGCGTTCGTGAGAAGGTTCGTCAGCACGTCACGGAACGCGGCGACGTCGGCGCGGATCGCCAGATCGTCGGGGATTTTGGCGTAGACGCGGTGGTTGGCGAGCACCGGCCTGAGACCCTCGAGTGTTCGCTTGACGGCATCGGAGAGCAGGATCGGCCGCGGCTTCATCGTGACGAGATGCGCATCGACGCGGAAGAAGTCGAGCAACTGGTCGAAGACACGATGGAGCTGGTCCGCGTTCAAGGACGCTCGATCGAGCAAGTCACGACGACGCGCTGCGGGGAACTCTCCCCAGTCGAGGCGTACGGTGTCGACGAAGCCCTTCATGGCAGTGAGTGGTGCGCGCAACTCCTGTGAGACGAGGTCGAGGAGCTCGCTCTTCTGCCGGTTCGCTCTCTCGCTCGCGGCGCGATCTGTCTGCCTTTCGTGCGGCTCGCGCTTGGCCGGTGCCGCCTGTGCGGGGCCACGCGGGCGGGGCTCGCGTGGCTCGCGTCGTACCGGCCGGCGGCGGTGATTGCGGAACCGAAGCGTCACGCCCACGGCGAGGCCGAGCCCGAGCGCGAGCAGGAGCGCGCCCACCAGCCTGCCCGGCTCGGTAAAGGTGCCGACGGCCGCCGACCCGCCGCTGCGCGACGAAGCGCCGGTTTCGCGGGCCGTCACAGCCGGGGCGTCGGCCTCGGCCGGTCGTGCCGTCGCCGGCGGCAGCCCGAGTTCGGGCGGGCTCGACGGTGGCGGCGCTTGCTGCGCGTACGCGCCGGGAGGTGCCAGCAGACCGATCGCTCCGAGCGCTGCACCGACTGCCAGGAACGTGAGCCGGCGCCGGATCACGACGCGACCTCATGGCCGATGTCATCGATCTCGTGTGCGGGACGCACCGTCCGCCTCGGCGCCGTCGCGGTCATTCCATTCCCATCGACTGTCGTCGGGCGCGCCCAACCAGCCGGACGCGCGGCACACACTCCTCAGAGGAGTGCGTGACCCCCCATCGCGTGACCACGCATGGGCCAGGAATGTGGCCTGACCTGGCCCTCCCCGCCGGCCGGGGAGAATAGCCGCTGTCCGCGCGACGCGCCATGGACGGACGGGTCGGGAACCCGCGCTATGCGCGAGGTTTCGGACCCAACGCCACCGCGGTGGTGCCGGCGGTCGCATCGAACACCCACGACGACGTGCCGCTCAGGCGCATGAACGCGAGCTCCGGCGGCTCGGGCGCGGGCTCGGCGGACTCGTCGACAGCGAGCTCGATCACGACGTTCGAGTCGCTCACCCCCACATCGGCGAGCTGCGCACGGCGGTCGACCGCGTGGGCCATGGCCTCGATGCCCCCGCGTTCACCCCGCGCGAACAGACCGAGCCAGCCGGGATTGGCCGGCTCGAGCAGTCCGGCGGCGAGCGGCGTCATCTCGAGCCTGACACGCCCGGCATCGACGTCGACGTGGACCGTGCGCTCGAAACCCGGCGGGAGCGCCGGGTGCAAAACGAACACCGTCGCCAGCGCGTCGACCCCGCCGCCATCCAACCCGAGCGCCTCGGCCAGGCGCTCGCTTGCGACCCAACCCGCGCCTATCCACTGGCTGGCCATGATCTCTCGCGCCGTTTCCTGATCGAGGCGGTCCGCCAGCGAGAGCTCGGCCGAGCTGGTGAGCAGGTGCACCTGCTCCTGGAACTCCTGCGCCACCGCGACGAGCGTGCCGTGAGAGAGATCGGCGAGCCGGAACGCGGGATCGAATGGCCCGCGATAGTCCGGCTTCCCGTCCGGTTCCGCGTCCGCCGGGCGCTCGTTCGGCACCGATGCGAGCGGCAGCTCGGCGACTCGGAGGGTGTGCGGGGCGGGCCCGATCGGCTCGTTCTGCGGGTCGATCGTGATCGTCCAGTGGCAGTGCGGCTCGCGGTCCGAGGGAACGCGCGGAGGACGGTGGATCGGCCGGATGCGGGCGCGAGGGTTCGTAGCGAGCGCGGTGCCGTCGAACGTCGGATCCTCGATGTGGTGGCACATGCCGACGACGCGGGCCTCGCCGTGCGGCTCGACGTCCATGAGCGCCCCGCAGTGGTCCAACCAGAAGGCACCGTGCTGCTCGTCGGTGAGCTCGTAGCTGACGCCCATGTACTGGTGCACGAAGCCGACGTCGAGCTGGAGCCCCTTCATGATCGCCCCGACGCCGTCGCCCTCGATGCCCATGAGGCGCCGCATCCGGGCCGTGTACGTGGGGCTGGCGCCGAGCCACTCGTCAATAGCGACGTCGTCGACGGCGTCGACCCCGGCTCGCACTGCGACCTGCGGCATCAGGGCCCGGTCGATGAGGTGCCCGACCATCATGTACTCGAGCACCAGGGGGACGAGCTGGTCGCGGGGCAGATCACCGAGCCCGGTCATGTCGCATAACGTATGCGATTGTTCGGGCGGATTCAGGACCTGCGATAACGCGTCAGCTTCCCGTCTGACCAGCCTGAACACCTAGCGGTAAGTCGCGTCGTCTTCCAGAGGTTTCCGTCGCTTTGTGTCACGCCTGTGTCACGAGCGATCCGCCGATACCTGCGTCGCTCTACCATCCACCCAACTGGCCGGCCAGCCGATCAAGGGCCGTGCGGATCGGCAGTTCGGGGCGCTCGCCTCCCAAACTCATCTACGTCGGGCCGCGCGGCGCTCCTTACGGCGCCGGTGCCGACGCAGCACGCCCAATCCGAACCACGCGATCGCTCCTGCCAGCGCCATCACGAGGCACAGC
>DASYQJ010000134.1:0-2370 GCA_036005605.1 Acidimicrobiia bacterium | reverse complement strand
CCGCAGGAAGTCGGGCCGGCTGCGCGACTCGACGCGCAGCACCGTCGCGCCGTGCTCCACGAAGTAGCGGGTCGCGATCGGGCCGGCCGCGCCCGACCCGAACTCGACGATGTTCGTGCCGTCCCACGCCGTCCGCTCCCCGCCGCGTTGGGTTGCAAACCCCGCGCCGGACGCCGGTTTCCGACGCAACGCGGCCACGTCCACGGAGTCGACTGCAGGCGCGGGACCGATGGGACGAGCGGGCGCGGCTTCGCCGTCACGGCTCGACACGATCACGAACGAACGAGGGAAGCGGGCAACATCGCCCACCGGGCCGAAGAACTCCCGCGCTACCAGCTGCGCGCTGGCGTAGATCTCACGGGGCGAGTTGCACGGAGCGAGCATGAGGTTGGTCTCGCAGGCGATCTCGTACAGCTCCTGCATCGTGTGGCGGGCGAAGTACTCCGCGACCGGTTGCTCGATGGCCTTCAGGTCGTCGTCGGGCGCGGTGTTCTGCGAGAACTCGGTCCAGTCGCGCTCGGTGAGCGCGGCGGCGTCGATGTCGTCCTCTTCGGCGATGAGGCGAGTGAGCGTGGTCAGGCTCGGGACACGCGCCTTGCCGCCGCGCAGTCCGAACGAGACCCAGCCGTCCTTGCAGGGCCAGATCTCGCGGGTGCGGCCGATGTTGGCGCCGCGCCGCGCCCCCCGATGACCCGTCTTCGGGAACGAGGCGAGCCCCACCATGTTGGCGACGAAGACGACCTCCTGCATCGAGATGTCGACGCGGTGGGGCGAGCCCGATGCCAGTGCCGTGAGGACAGCGAACGCGGTCTCGGCGCCCACGTGCGCGTAGCCGGCCGGCTCGCTACACCGCACGGGTGGCCGGTCGGGGTCGCCGGTGGCGTACATGTTCCCGCTCGCAGCCATCACGCCGAGGTCGGACGCCCGCCAGCCGGCGTGCGGGCCGGTGCCGCCGAACGGCGTGACGCGTGCCCAGACCGCGTCGGGCGCGCGTGCCGGGTCGAGGTCGAACGCGCCGGGGAACCCGGGCGTCTCGATCACCGCATCGGCGGTGGCGAGCAGCTCGTCGAGTTGCGGGTCGTCGGGCCCGTCGACGGCGACGCTCGCCTTGCCCGCGCCCCACGCGAGGAAGCGGCGGGGGAGCGCGCGCAGCGGATGACCTTCGCGCGGCTCGACCAGAATCACCTCGGCGCCGAGGTCGGCGAGGATGCGTCCCGCCATCGCCGCCGGCTCGCCGGCGAGGTCGACGACACGGATCCCGGCCAGGAGTGCTTCGGTCATCGTCACGCCACCTCGAAGGGCTCCGCCCGGGCGTCCACCTGACGCGCGTGTCAGACTACTGTGACCGCGATCGTCCCGAGCCGAGCTCCGCACGGGAGGAACCCCGGCATGACCAAGTACCGCATCGTCGACGCCGACTGCCACATCCTGGAGCCGCCCGACATCTGGGAGAACTGGCTGCCGGAGAAGTACCAGGAGAAGGCGCCCAAGCTGGTGAAGGACGCCGAGGGCGGCGACGCGTGGCTCACCGCGGTCGGTGGCGACCCGGACCCGATCGGGCTCGTCTCGACGCCGGGGATGCCGTTCGACCAGTTCCGCTGGCTGGGCGTCACGTACGACGAGGCGCGCAAGGGTTGCTACAACGGCGCGGCGCGCGTCGAGGACATGGACATCGACGGCGTCGACGCCGAGGTGCTGTTCCCGCCGCAGCGCACGATGAGCCACTTCCTCGGGGACGAGGACCCCGACTTCGTGCTCGCCGGCGTCGAGGCGTACAACAACTTCCTGTTCGAGGAGTTCTGCGCGCCCGACCCGACGAGGCTCATCGGCATGGCCCAGGTCCCGTCGCTCGGCATCGACTCCGCCGTCGACGGGCTGCGGAAGGCGAAGGCACGCGGCGCGAACGGCGTGGTGATCTCGAACTGGCCGTCGGGGGGCGAGAGCGTGTCGACCGCCGACGACCCGTTCTGGGCCGCGGCCGTCGACGAGGGCATGCCGGTCACTGTGCACATCAACATCATCAGCCGCGACCAGCGCATGCGGCAGCGCCAGGCGGCGGCGAAAGCAGG
Organism: Acidimicrobiia bacterium; assembly: GCA_036005605.1. Lineage (GTDB taxonomy): Bacteria > Actinomycetota > Acidimicrobiia > IMCC26256 > JACDBD01 > JALZAA01. The sequence goes on along the minus strand of DASYQJ010000134.1, from coordinate 301 downwards.
CAACAAGATCTACGGCGGGAAGGGCGAGGCCGCCAAGGCGAAGGCGGTCGGCAGCCTGAGCCACGTGTTCTCGATGTCGGCCGGGAACATCTCGCAGATGATCTTCACCGGCGTGTTCGACCGGTTCCCCGACCTGCACGTGTCGTGGATCGAGATCGGCGTCGGTTGGCTGCCGCACTTCATCGAGATGCTCGACGACAAGTTCTGGCGCAACCGGTCGTGGGGTGAGCTCCCGATCGACGAGCCGCCGTCCTTCTACTGGCGCCGGAACAACAGCGCGACGTTCATCACCGACCGATCG
>DASYQJ010000133.1:0-13761 GCA_036005605.1 Acidimicrobiia bacterium | reverse complement strand
GCCGTCAAGGGTTTCGTCGACACGGTCTTGCTGCACTGGGACCGGCTCCCCGATGACCGGCGTCGCGAGCTGTTGACCCGCGCATCGTCGAACGCCGACGAGCTCGGCCGGCTTGTACGCCAACTCATGGAGTTCGGCCGGACGGAGAGCGGCCCCATCCAGATCGCGCCGGACAAGCTCGACGTGGCGGCGGCCGTCGACCTGGCAATGCTCGGCATTGCGCCGGTCACCGCCGGTCACCGCCTGGAGGTCGACGTGCCCGACGGGCTCGTGGTCGACGCCGACGCCGACGCGTTCAACCACGTGCTGGTCAACCTGTTGACGAACGCGATGAAGTTCTCGCCCGAGGGCAGCCTCGTGGTGGTCAGCGCCCGCCGCGCCGAGGGAGAAGTCGTCGTCTCGGTCGCCGACCAAGGGCCCGGCATCGCCCCCGACGAGCAGGAGCGGATCTTCGACCGCTTCTACCAGTCGCGCAACGGCAATCATGCCCGCGGCACCGGCATCGGCCTGACGATCGCGCAACGCTTCACCGCCCAGCACGGGGGCCGGATCTGGGTCGACAGCGCACCCGGACGGGGCGCCACCTTCTCGTTCACGATGCCGCTCGCCGCCGACGAGGCGCTGGTGGCTCAGTAGTCGTAGAAGCCGGCTCCGCTCTTCCGGCCCAGCTTCCCCTCGGCCACCATCTCGCGCAGCAGCGGCGGTGCGGCGAAGGCGTCGCCGTACACCTGGTGCAGGTCGTCGAGGACGAACAGCACCGTGTCGAGGCCGACGCGGTCGGCGAGCTCCAGCGGACCCATCGGGTGGTTGTAGCCGAGCTTCATGGCGGTATCGACGTGCTCGGCGCTGGCAACGCCCTGTTCGTAGGCGCGGATCCCCTCGCACATCAACAGGGTCCCAAGGCGCGTCGTGACGAACCCCGGCATGTCACGGACTTCGACCGTCTCTTTGCCGACAGCGCGGGCGAACTCGACACCGCGCGCCACGGTGGCGTCGGTCGTGTCGGGCGCGCGCACGACCTCCACCAGCCGCATGGCGGGCACCGGATTGAAGAAGTGCAGCCCGAGGACCTGATTCGACCGGCCCGAAGCTGATCCCAGCTCCTCGATGGACAGCCCGCTCGTGTTCGACGCGATCACGGTGCCGTCGTCGGCGGCGGCGCCGAGAGCGGCGAACACCTCGCGTTTGAGATCGAGGTCCTCGGGCACGGCTTCGACGACGACGTCCGCGCCCGCGACCGCGGCGCCGACGTCGGTCGTCATCTCGAGCGGGGCGAGCCCCTCCAGCTCGGCGCCCCGCTTGCGGGCCTGGGCCTCATGACGCTCGACCCGCTGGCGAGCGCCGACGAGCAGCTGGTCGGTCGGCTCGACCGCGGTCACGGGGAACCCGGCGGCTCGGGCCACGAAGGTGATGCCGGATCCCATGATCCCGCAGCCGACGACGGCCGCTTGCGTCATGACGCTTCCTCCTTGGGCGGGCGATCCTCCTTGCGACGCACGAAGAACGTGCCCGTTCCCGTCGAGACCGGCTCCCCCTCGGCGTCGCGGATCGCTGTCTCGAGGTACGCGACCTGGCGGGCAAGCCGCACGACCTCGCCTCGCACGGAGAGCACGTCGCCTGCCTTCGCCGCCCGCATCGTCGAGTACTTGAGCTCGAGCGTGGCGGCCCGGTCGCCGGATTCGAGAGCGGCGTTCGTCGCGAAGTTCATCGCCGCGTCGTGCACCACGCCGTACACGCCGCCGTGCACCGTGCCCGCCGGGTTGCACGCCAGCGCCGTCGGGGTCCACTTCGCGGTCGCCCAGCCCTCCCCGTAGGCGTCGAACGAGATCCCGAGCTGACCGAGCAGGGCCATACCGCCGTCGCCGAGCGAACGGTCCATGTTGCGGGGCACGGGCCGGAATGTAGCCCGCGGCGATACAGTTGACCGGTTGGTCTAGTAGCCGAGGAGGCTCCCATGCCCACGGCCGTCATCGTCGACGCCGTCCGCACCCCCCAAGGGCGGCGGAACGGCGCGCTCAAGGACGTCCACCCCGTCGACCTCGCCGCGCTCACGCTCGACGCTCTGATCCAGCGAACCGGCCTCGACCCGGAGCTCGTCGAGGACGTGATCATGGGCTGCGTCATGCAGGTGGGGGACCAGGCAGTCAACGTGGGCCGCAACGCCGCCCTCGCCGCCGGGTTCCCTGAATCGACGGTCGGTACGACCGTCGACCGTCAGTGCGGCTCGTCCCAGCAGGCCGCGCACTTCGCGGCCCAGGGCGTCATCGCCGGCGCGTACGACGTCGTGGTCGCCGCCGGCGTCGAGAGCATGACCCGGGTGCCGATGGGCGCGTCGTTCACTCCCGGCAGCCAGCCGTTCGGTCCCAAGGTGTTCGCGCGCTACCAGGAACGGGGCGGGCTCGTCCCGCAGGGGATCTCGGCCGAGCTCATCGCCGAGAAGTGGGACATCTCGCGAGAGGACAACGACCGCTTTTCGCTCGAGTCGCACCTGCGCGCCGCGCGTGCGACCGACGAGGGGCGCTTCGAGCAGGAGATCATACCGGTGCAGGTCGCGACGGAGGAAGGCACCGCGCTCTTCTCGCGCGACGAGGGCATCAGGCCCGACTCGTCGCTCGAGAAGCTCGCAACGCTGAAGCCGGCGTTCAAGCCCGACGGCGTGGTGACGGCGGGCAACTCGTCACAGATCAGCGACGGCGCCGCTGCCGTGCTCGTCACGAGCGAGGAGGCCGCCAGCCGCCTCGGCCTCACCCCGAAGGCGCGCTTCCACACGTTCGCCCTCGCCGGCGTCGACCCGGTGTTCATGCTGACCGGACCGATCCCGGCGACGACCAAGGTGCTCGAGCGGGCGAAGATGACACTCGACCAGATGGACCTGGTCGAGATCAACGAGGCGTTCGCACCCGTGGTGCTCGCGTGGGAGAAGGAGCACCACCCCGACATGGCCAAGGTCAACGTGAACGGTGGCGCCATCGCCCTCGGTCACCCGCTCGGCTGCTCCGGCGCCCGGCTCGCCGCCACGCTCGTGCACGAGCTCGAGCGCACCGACGGCCGCTGGGGGCTGCAGGTCATGTGCGAAGGCGGCGGCATGGCCAACGCCATGATCATCGAGCGCCTGCGCTGACCGGGTGGGCGACCCCGACCGGGGATCGCCTCCTCCTTCGCTTTCAGAGGCGTCGTCGGCGACCCCGCTCGGGGCCGCCGGCTTGAGGTCACGTGCGTTCGATGACCAGCCCGCTGCCCGGCCTTGGGAAAAGTAGGAGGAGAATGGGCGGGTGGGCGGTCTCGTTCTGCGTGTGGTGATCGGCTTGGCCGGGGCGGTGACGATCTACGTCATCGGGGCTGCGCTCCTCCGGAAGTTCAAGGTCGAGCCGGAGCCCGAGCCGGACCCGGAGCAGCTGCGGCCGGTCGAGGTGGAGTTCCGCTGCACCGTCTGTGGCACGACGGTGGTGATGACGACCGCCGCCGGCGACGAGCCCGAGCCGCCCCGGCATTGCCGAGAGGACATGGTCCGCGTCTAGGTCTGCCGAAGGTCCCGAGCTGGACATTTTTCCCACGCGTTCTCCACATCCTGGGGAGAAGTTTGTGGGAAGTTACACATCTGGCATTCGGGCCCCGGGGAGCGACCTACCGGAGCTGGGTCGACAGGATCGCGCCACCGGTGAACAACCCCAGCCCGACGAACAGGTAGCGGTTCTCCGCCTCACCGCCCGGGAGCAGCTGCAGGTAGTTGGCGACGATCACCAGCACCCCGGTGGCGAGCATCGCGAACATCGTCGCCGGCACCCACAGCTTGCTGGGCGGCGCTTTCTTCGCCGGCGGCGGGGTGTAGCGCGAACGCTTGCTCTTCGAGCGGGGCACGAGCGGGGAGCGTACCCGGCAATCCCGACGGCCCTCGGAGATGCGCGCGTTACCGTGATCGCGGCGGCGGCGGCTTTGCCGACCGCCACCGCAAAGCCGGAGCTTGCGACGGCGTCAGGAGATAAATGCCCGGTCCGCGCGTGGTGGTGATCGACAACTACGACTCGTTCGTCTACAACCTCGTCCAGTACCTGGGGGAGCTGGGCGCCGAGCCGGTCGTGCATCGCCACGACCAGGTGACGCCGGCGGAGCTCGAAGCGCTGGCGCCGGACGCGGTCCTGGTGTCCCCGGGGCCCGGGCGTCCCGAGGACGCGGGCGTCTCGAACGACGCCATCCGCGCCTTCGGCGAACGAGGCGTGCCCGTCCTCGGCGTGTGCCTCGGCCACCAGTGCATCGGGCAGCTCTACGGGGGCGACGTCGTGCGGGCGCCCCGCGTCATGCACGGGAAGACGTCAACGATCTCGCACGACGGCGCCGGCGTGTTCGCCGGGCTCCCCAACCCGATCACTGCGACGCGGTATCACTCGCTCGTCGTCGAGCGCGACTCCGTCCCGGAGGTCCTCACGGTGACCGCGGAGAGCGAGGACGGGCTCGTGATGGGATTGCGCCACCGCGATCTCCCCGTCGAAGGCGTCCAGTTCCACCCCGAGTCGATTCTCACCGAGTCGGGCCACGCACTCCTGCGGAACTTCCTGGCCGCGACCGCGCCCGTCGGTTAGTCGGCGCTCGTTCTCGCGCCGTAGGCGTCGTACGGCCGATCGTCGCGTCGGGCCAGCTCCCGACCGGCGCGCTCCTGGAACGGGCTGATACCGCCCGGCTGCCACGGTCCGACCGAGCCCGCTGCCACCGCGTCGTCGGACTTCGGCGTCACGTTGAACCGCGCCCGTGCTTCCGCGACAGAAAGCTCCGCCAGCGCGAACCAGTCGAGGCGCAGGTAGTCGATGCTGTCCGAACCCGTCTCGCGATCCGAGCCGAGCGCGCCCCGCCGGAGCGCGTCCCCGAGTCGAATCGCCATCCCGAGGTTCTGCGAGAGGTGGCCGGTATCGGACTGGAACATGCCGGCGCCCACGCGGAGGTAGCCCGTCTCGAAGAGCGAGAGCACCATCGCCAGCAGCGAGTACGCGCGCATGTCGTCGTTGGCGCGGGCGATGAAGGCGAAGACCTCGAGCTCGGCCTCGACGGTGGTGCCGTAGTCGGCCAGGACGTGCACCCAGTCGTGCTGGGCCAGTAACGGGGGCGCAGATCCGGGCAGACCAGGGAAGACGAAGCCGCGCGCCTGGTACATCTCCCACACCCGCCGGCCCAGCGTGCCCGCCCGCAGCTCCGCGAGCGACGCCCAACGTGCAGCGAGCGCGGGGTCCTTGACGGCGACGTCCCACGGCGAGGCGAGCGAGGCCGACGTGTGGAGCGCGGCGGCGTCCTCGGGCGCCCACTCAGCCGTGTAGCCGTTGCGCTCGAAGTCGAACGCGGCCAGGCCGATCGCGCCGTGCGAGAACTCACGGGCAATGTCGATCATCGCGTCGTCGACACTCAACTCGCGGGCGAACGCGGCGATGCGGTCCGCGACCTCCTCGGGCAGTGGGCGGAGGACGAGCGCCGGCGTCAACATGGCCTGGACCATGCGGGATCGGAACGCCAGGTCGCGGCGCGCCATCAGGGTGGCGAACTCCTCCGCGGTCATGGGCGTGAACGAACCCAGATCCACCGGGTAGCCGGTCATCGCCCGGAAGACAGCTTCGATGAGGATCCGCTGGAACTCGGTCAGACCGCTCGACGGCGCCGCCGCCGACGCCACCCCTCGGGCCGCGGCTGCGACCTCGTCGGCATCGGGCCGAGTGAGCACGAGGGTGTCGGGACCGGGCAGGGGGACGGGCATCGCGGCCGGATTGTAATCATGTAACGCCCTGCGCAAGCCCCGAAAATGACGTCAGGAGGCGCCGCGCGGCTTCCTCGTCGCCCTCCATCGTCACGCGTCCCGTGGACAGCGCATCATTGACCTCGAGGCGTGCGAGGGCGAGGTCGGCCAGGGTCGTCGCCTCCAGACGGAGGACGGCATCCGGATCGTCGGCCGGCCCCTGGTGCGGCTGGAGGTTGCGGTCGCGGACCTCGACGCGCAGGACCTCGCCGTCGATGTGCAGCTCGTAGGTCGTGCCGTCGGTGACGTCGGGGGCGGACGCGGTGACCGCGAGGCCGAGCACGATCCACTCGCCGCGAACCGCGTCGTCCGGGCGTGGCTCGCCGAGCATGGTCATGCCCCAGTCGGCCATCGCCGCGAGCACGCTCACGAGGCCGGCAGCGTGGTCGGTCAGCTCGTAGACGGCCGAGGCCGCCGGGGGCGGGAGCGTCCGCCTCGCCACCATGCCCTCCTGCTCGAGGTCCTTGAGGCGGCTGGCGAGCACGTTGGCGCTGACGCCGGGGAGCCCGGTCATCAGGTCGGTGAAGCGCCGGGGCCCGAGCAGCAGCTCGCGCGCGACCAGCAGGGTCCACCGTTCACCGACGAGCTCGAGGGCGCGGGCCACTGGGCAGTACTGGTCATAGGTGCGGCTCATTCGCCCAACCTAGCTGGGACTTGTGTTACAGGACTGTCTACTTGTCTTTTCTAATTACTAAGTTAATGTATCGAACCATGACTCTACGACGCACTCTCCTCACCACCGCCGCCCTCGTCCTCGCGATCCCGACTGCGTGGGCATCCGCCGGTTTCGCTTCCACCGCCGGCCCCCACGAAGGAGGGACGGCTGACGACTTCCGCGACCGCTGGGTCCAGCGGGGGCCCTACCGGATCCATGCGCGTGAACAGCGCGGGGCGGGCCCGACCATCGTCCTCATGCACGGCTATCCCGACAACCATCATCTGTACGACCGGGTCGTCCCGCACTTGCGCGGCCGCCACGTCGTGGTCTTCGACTTCCTCGGCTGGGGCGACTCGGACAAGCCCAAGGGGTACGACTACACGTTCGAGAACCAGAAGGGCGATCTCGATGCCGTGATCGCGGGTCTCGGACTCGACCAGGTCGTCCTCGTCGTGCACGACGCCTCCGGCCCGGCCGGGATCAACTGGGCGGTCGAGCACCCGCAGCAGGTGGCCGCGATCGTCGCTCTGAACACCTTCTACAGCCTGCTTCCCGGTGCGCCGCCGAATCCCCCGGAGGCCATCCGGCTGTTCTCCGATCCGAACTTCCAACGGCTCACAGACCACTTCGCCAAATCTCCGCGAGAGTTCCGCTGGCTGTACGACTTCCAGGTGGGCGGCTTCATCAGGAACGACGAGGTTCGCAAGAAGTTCGTTCCGCTTCTATACCGTCAGTTCGAAGCGAAGCCGAGCACGCTCGAGGCGTTCCTTCGACTGAACGTCGACCTCACCCCGGCGGTGGCCGCAAACACGCAGCGCGAACCGCAACTCGCATCCTTCACCGCCCCGGTCCGCACCGCATTCGGGGAGCTCGATCCCTATCTCAATCCGGCTCAGGGGCGTGCCCTCGCCGCGCTGTTTCCGAACTCCGAGGCCGTCACCGTCGCCGGTACCGGACACTTCCCCCAGCTCGACGCGCCGGCCGAGGTGGCTGACCTGATCGTGACCGTGCCGCTTGCGGGTGGATAGTCAGGGAAGTCGCGCCATGGCGTCGCGGTCGATCACGGCCAGGCCGTCGTCGACCAGCGACGCCAGCGCGTCGGCGTCGAGGGATCGGACGTCGACGGCCTCTCCGGCACGCAGCCGGGCCATCACCCGGCCCCGCCGCTGCCGGAACGAGCCCTCGTACCGGGGCTGGCGCGAGCTTCGCTCGTCCGCGCGAGCGCCGCGCGTCGCACACCGGCGGCGCAGCGGACACGCGTCGCAATGCGGGTCGCGCGGCCGGCACACCTGCGCGCCGACGTCCATCAGCGCGAGCAGCCGGTCCCGCCCGCGGAGCGGCGCACCCACCTCGACCAGGACGGCTTCGGCGTCGCGGTCAGAGAGTGCGCGCCCGGCCGCCCGTTCGGCGACGCGCCGGCCGTTGACCTCGACGGCGGGCACGTCGATGTCGTCGCACTGGGCGGCCACCGCGCGGGCCGTGTACCGGCCGATCCCGGGGAGGGAGGTCAGGTCGTCGGGCCAGCCGTCCACGGCGATCGCGGCCGCCGCCTCCCACAGCCGCCGCGCCCGGCGCGGGTAGCCCAGCGTTCCCCACGCCCGGATGACAGCACCCGGCCCGGCGTGTGCCATCGCTTCGGGAGTCGGGAACCGGCCGTAGAACTGGGGCCACGCCGCCGCGACTCGGGGCACCTGCGTCTGGTGGAGCATCACCTCGGAGACGAGCACCGCCCAGCGGTCGCGCGTGCGACGCCACGGGAGGTCATGCCGCCCGTTCCGGGCGTACCAGGCCGTGATCTCAGTCACGGCCCCGGCGGAAATCTACCTACGGTGAGCGTGACGCCCGAGCCCTTCGGCTGCTGTTGGCCGGCCGCCGGGTTCTGGGCGAGCACGCGACCGTTGTCCGACGGGTTGTTCGAGTTCTGCTGGGAGACGAAGACCTGGAAGCCCGCCTGCTGCAGCGTCTGGGTCGCCTGATTCTGCATCTGGCCCACGACGTTCGGGACGTTGACGTTCTGCGGGCCGGTCGACACGAACATCGTCACCGACGAGCCGCGCTTCACGTTGGCGTTGGCGCCCGGGTCGGTGCGCGTGACCCGGCCGCTCGGCACGGAGTCGCTCTGCTCGCTCTGCACCGACACCTGGAACCCGGCCTGCTGGAGCAGTTGCTGCGCGGTCTGCGACTCCTGACCGACGACGTTCGGCATCGCGATCTGCGGCTCGCGCGCGATCTGCAGCGTCACCTTCTGACCGACCTTCGGTACCTGCGCGCCCGCCGCCGGGTTGGATCCCACCACCGTGCCGGGCGGCTGGTCGCTGTCGACCTCCTGATTCTCGATACCGTTGTTCGGGTCCTGGAGTCCGACGCCGATGAGCTCGTTCACCGCCTCCGCGCGCGGTTTGCCGGCCAGCGTGGGCATCGTGAACGTCGCCTTGCTCACCCGCAGCTGGACGGTCCCGTTCTTCTTGAACTTCTCGCCGGCTCCCGGCTTCTGCGAGAGAACGAGGTCGGGCGGGTCCTTGGTGTTGGCGTCCTTGCGAGCCACCTTGAACCCGGTGAGCTTGAGCGCGGCCTCCGCTTCCGCGAACGGCTTGTTGATCACGTTCGGCACCTCGGCGGTCGGCCCGCCTCCGCCTCCGCCGCCCCCGCTCGCAAGCAGGGCGATGATCACGCCCGCGATCACCAGCGCGCCGAGGATCCCGGCGACGAGCGCCCCCCGGCGCTTCCGGCGGTGCTCATCCGGGTCGTCTTCGTGGAGCGCCGCCACCGGCGCGGCCTGGGTCGGCGCGGCTGCGACTGTCGCCGTGCCGTCGGCGACCAGACCGGTTGCCGGCCCCCCGAGCGGCGGTTGCCCGCGCACGAAGCGCAACAGGTCGCTGCGCAGCTCGTCTGCAGTCTGGTAGCGCGAGTCGGGGTCCTTGGCCATCGCGGTGAGGATGATCTGCTGGAGGTCGGGCGGCAGATCGGGAGTGCGCGCGGCGGGCGGTTCGGGCTCCTCGCGCACGTGCTTGTAGGCCACGGCGACGGGGCTCTCGCCCGAGAACGGCGGCGCGCCGGTGACCATCTCGTACAGCACGACGCCGAGCGAGTACACGTCGGACCGGCCGTCGACCGCGAAACCTTGGGCCTGCTCGGGCGAGAAGTACGCCGCCGTGCCCATGACGGCGCCCGTCTGCGTGAGCGCCTCGCTTGTCCCGGCGCGGGCGATACCGAAGTCGGTGACCTTGATGTCACCGTCGGCGGTGATCAGCACGTTGCCGGGCTTGACGTCGCGATGCACGACACCGTTGCGGTGGGCGAACTCGAGGGCGCCGGCGATCTCAGCGCCGATCTCCGCCGTGCGCCTCGCGGAGAACGGCCCGTTCACCTGCACGACGTCGCGTAGCGAACGGCCGCGCACGTACTCCATCACGATGAAGTACGTGCCGCGCTCCTGGCCCCAGTCGTAGATGGCGACGATGTTGGGGTGGTTCAGGTTGGCGGCGCTCTGGGCCTCACGCCGGAAACGCTCGACGAAGCTCGGGTCGCGTGCGTACTCCGCGAACAGCACCTTCACCGCGACGGGACGATCCAGCAGCTGATCCCGGGCGAGGTACACCTCTGCCATCCCGCCTCGTGCGATGCCGCGCTGGATCTCGTATCGATTCGAGAAGACGTCAGCAAGCTGCGTCATCGGGCCGAAACCTTAGCTGTGCGCCTCTTTGTGCTCGGGTAGGTCACCGGCCGAGCACCATTCGCATCATTTGTGCCGCGATGGGCGCAGCGACCCGTCCACCCGTCGCCTCGCTGCCGGCGCTCCCACCGTGCTCGACGATGACGGCCACCGCGACCTGCGGGTCCTCGGCGGGCGCGAATCCGACGAACCACGCGTGGGCGGCGCCGGTCTCGTTCTGGGCGGTACCCGTCTTGCCGGCTACCGAGACGCCGGGGATGCGCGCCGCCGTCCCCGTGCCGCCTTCGACGACGGAGATCATCAAGGTCGTCATCGTCGCCGCGACCTGCGGGGACATTGCCGTCCGCCACGGCTTCGGGTCGATCGTCTTCACGGTGTTGTCGTCGCCGTCGGTGATCCTGTCGGCGACGTGGGGCTGCATGATCTGGCCGTTGTTGGCGACCGCCGACGCGCTCAGCGCCATCTCGAGCGGTGTCACGGCGACGTCGCCCTGCCCGATGCCGGCGAACGCGAACAGCGGTTGGTTCTGCTGGAACGACCCCGGCGGAGGGCCCACGCTCGCGGCCGCGCCGGGCGCGACGTCGAGCGGCGGCGCCGAGCCGATACCGAACTTCTCCATCCCGGGCACGAACGTGTCGCCGAGGTCGAGCCCGATCTGGCCGAACGTCGTGTTGCACGACTGCTGGAAGCTGCGAGCCAGTGTTCCGCCGCACGACTCGCCGCCGAAGTTCTTCAGTGTGTTGTTGGTCTGCGGCAGGTCGAGCTCGGTCAGCACCGGGAAGTTCGTTTCGGGCGAGAACTGCCCTGTGCCGAGCGCGACCGAGGACGTGATCACCTTGAAAGTCGACCCGGGCGGGTAGCGCTCGCGGTACGCGCGCGGCAGGTCGGGCTTGTCGGGGTTGGCGCGCAGGAGCTTCTCGTAGTCCTGGGCGGCCTGGGAGTTGTGGCTCGCGAACGGTTGCGGGTCGTAGGTCGGGTTCGAGTACATGGCGAGGATGCCACCCGTCTTCGGGTTCATCACGACGACCGATCCGTGCTGGGCGCCGAGCGCGTCACGAGCCGCCGCCTGGAGCTGCTGGCTCGTCGACAGCACGACGTTGCCGACGGTCTCCTTGCCCGCGAGCACGTCACCGACGTTCCTGAGCGTGAGCAGTGGGTCGCGCCCGGCGAGCTCGCTGTTGTACGTCCGCTCGATACCGATGTTCCCGAACACGAACGACTGGTACCCGGCGAGCTGCGAGAACAGCGCGCCCTGCGGGTAGAGACGCTGGAACTTCAGCTCGTCGCCGGTCTCGACCGACCGCGCGACGATCTGGCCGTCCGCCGTCAGGATCCGGCCGCGCGGCTTCGAGAAGTCGCGCAACTGGAACCGAATGTTCCGCGGGTCGTTGGCGAGGTTGTCCGCGTCGTAGACCTGCAGGTACGTGAGCTGACCCACGAGGAGCAGCACCAGGACGGTGACGCCGATCCCCACCCGCCGGATGGCGCGGTTCATCGGCGGGCGAGCGCGCCGGCTCGCGCGCTGGGTGTGGCGGCGCGTTCAGCGGATTCATCCGAGATGCGCAGCAACAACGCGAGGATCACGAAGTTGGCGATGAGAGACGAGCCGCCGTACGAGATGAAGGGCAGCGTCACACCGGTCAGTGGGATGAGGCGCGTGACGCCGCCGAGGATGACGAACGTCTGAATGCCGATGATGGACGTGAGGCCGGCCGCGAACAGCTTGGGGAACGGGCGCTGAGCCTGCAGCGCGATGCGAAACCCCGCCCCCACGAACAGCAGGAACCCGATGAGGATCGCGACAGTCCCGAGTAGGCCGAGCTCCTCGCCGATCGCAGAGAAGATGAAGTCGGTCGACGCGTTCGGGATCTTGTCGGGGCTCCCCAGCCCGAAGCCCGTCCCCGCGAACCCACCGGAACCGAACGAGAACAACGACTGGACGATCTGGTACCCGTCGCCACCCGCGACCGGCCACGGGTTCGCCCACACCGACACCCGCTCCTGGACGTGACCGAAGATCGCGTACCCGATCGCCGCGCCCGTCACGAACAGCCCCGCGCCGGCGAGGAGGAACGCGTTGCGCTCGGTCGCGATGTAGAGCATCACCGCGAACACGGCGAAGAACAGGAGCGACGAGCCCAGGTCTTTCTGGCGGATCATGACGACGAGCGAGAAGCCCCAGGCCAGGAGCAGCGGCCCGAGGTGCCGCGCCGCCGGGACGCGTAGACCCGCGATCCGGCGCCCGCCCGCCGCGAGCACCTCGCGTTTGTCGACGAGATACCCGGCCAAGAAGATGACGAGGAACACCTTGGCCAGCTCGCCGGGCTGGAAGTTGATCGGACCGAGCCGCACCCAGAGCCGGGCGCCGTTGATCTCCTTGCCGAACCCGGGCGCGAGGGGCAGGAGCAGCGCGAAGAGCCCGAGGAAGAGGAAGGTGTACCGGTACCGCTCGAGCAGGTGGACGCGCCGAACGACCCAGAGCGTCCCGATGAAGGCGCCGACCCCAACCATGGTCCAGACGGCCTGGCTCGGTGCGAGCTGGTCCTGGGCATCGCGATCGATGCGGGTGATGACGACGAACCCGATGCCGTTGAGCAACGCCGCCAGCGGCAGGAGCGTGCCGTCGGCCCGAGGTGCGAGCGCTCGCACGGCGAGGTGCGCGACTACGTAGAGGCCGATCAGGACGGCGAGGAAGAACCAGAGGTTGGCGGGAAGCGACGGGCCCTCGGAAAGCGCGACGAGGATGTAGCCGCCGACCGTGATGATGACGGCGAGCAGCCCGAGCCCGAGCTCGGAGTTGCGGCGCTGCGACGCGGTGAGGCTCACGACGGCGGCGCGGCAGGGATCGGGGGCACGGTCGACTCGGGCGGAACCGGGATCGTCGTCGTGGGGGTGCGCTCCGCGATGCCTTGACGCAAACGCGCCACGTAGGCGTCGGCTCCGTCGCGCGACGAGAACTTCTTGCCATCCTTGAGGTCCTGTCGCTGCGCGTCCGTCAGCGCCGGATCGTCGGACGCGATCGTCGTGCGGCGCTCGACCGTCGGGTCCCAGGCGAGCAGCCCCCCTTTGACCCCCTGGAACACCGCCACCCGGCCGCGATTGATGCCGACGAAGTACGTGTTGCGCGCGTACCAGCCGACGGCAACGAACGCGATCGCCAGCACGATGAGCACCGGGAGCACCCAGACGAGGACGCGAAAGAGCGTGCGCCCCCGCCGGCGCCGCGGTTTCACCGGCGGCGTCTCCGACATGTCGTAGTCGGGAACGGCCGGCGCAGCGGCGACTTCGTCGTCGGGGAGCTCGACCGCCTCGACGATGACCGCGGTGATGTTGTCCTCGCCGCCGGCTGCGTTAGCCGCGTCGACGAGGAGCTGGGCCGCCCGTCTCGGGTCGTGCTCACGGCTGAGAATGCTCGCGATCTCGTCCGGGCGGACCATCGTGGTGAGGCCGTCCGAGCAGAAGAGGATGCGGTCGCCGGGGTGGAGCTCGATCGGGTACTCGTCGACTTCGACCTGGGCGTCGATGCCGAGCGCACGCGTGATGACCGAACGTCGCGGGTGCACCTCGGCCTGCTCACGTGTGAGCTCGCCGCCGCGAACCATCTCTTCCACCAGGCTGTGGTCGTCGGTGATCTGGGTGAGCTCACCGTCGCGGACG
>DASYQJ010000132.1:0-3615 GCA_036005605.1 Acidimicrobiia bacterium | reverse complement strand
GGATACACGAGGCCGACGCGCACCGCGGATTCGGACGCTGCGCTCATCCGAACCTCCGGTAGATCGCCGAGAACTGGGTGTAGGAAGCGACGATGTTGACGTCGTCGCCCGGCAGCTTGGCCGCGGCCGCAAGCGGGTCGGGCTCGACGACGTGGTCGACCTCGGCGTAGCGGAGCCGCACCGCCACGTCGTACGCGCGCTCACCGGCGGCAGCGACCGGCTGTCCACGCAGCAGCTCGTAGGGGACGTCCCACAACCACGACGGGTCCTTGCCGTCGGCGACGCGCGCGTTCACAGCGATCACAACCGAGCAGTTGCGCCGCGCCGGCGGCGGGACCGACAGGTGATGCAGCACCTCGGACCATCCCGCCGGGTTCTTGGCGAGCAGCACACGGGCGCGCCGGCCGTCTGGGAGCGCGACCGTCATGTATCGGCCCGCGACCGTCGTGATCGTCGTCGCGGCGTCGGCGGCGTCGTGAAGATCGACGCCGAAGTGCGTCGTGGCCGCGGTCACGGCCAGCGCGGCGTTGGCGAGGTTCCAGCGGCCCGGCAGCGCGAGCCGCAGCGGCACGCGCGTCCCGTCGAGCACGAGCGTGTCGCCGTCGAGCCGGTTCGGCGTCGCCGGCTGCCCGAACCCGCAGGAAGGGCAGTCGAACCGGTCCGTGCTCCAGCTCAGGAGCGCGGCGCAGTTGGGGCACGTGGCGGCGTCGTTCCGCCAGCCCAGCCCGAGGTCCACCCATGTGGTCTTGGCCGGCGTCGCCGCCCACACCACGTGCGGGTCGGACGCGTTGGCGACCACCCGCAGGTCGGGGTGCGTCTCGGCCGTGTGGCGCCACAAGTCCCCGACGGCGTGCACCTCGCCGTAGCGGTCGAGCTGGTCGCGGCTGAGGTTGCCGAGCACGAGCAGCTCGGCGCCGAGCGGGTCGACCACTCGGGGCAGGACTCGTTCGTCGACCTCGAGCACGGCCAGGCCGGGCGCCCGGGTCTTGGCGAGGATGGGCGCGATGCCCGACGTGAGGTTGGCGCCGGTGGCGTTGCTCACCACCGGTTCGCCGGTGCGCGCGACGGCGGCGGCGAGCAACCGGGTCGTGGTCGTCTTGCCGTTCGTCGCCGACACGAGCGCCACCCGCTGCCCGGCGGCCAGTTGCGCGAGCGCATTCGGTGCCATCGCGTTGATCACGCGCCCGCTGATCGTGGCGCCCTGCCCGCGTCCGGTGACGCGGGAGAGCCACCCGGCGACACGCCCGCCGGTGATCGCGATGCTCGTCCGCAGCGACCGTCGACTCATGCGCGCTCGCACCAGTACGCATCGACGCGGTACGGAATGCGCAGCTCCGAGCGTCCCCGCGCGTCGGGATGGTGGATGAGCACACCGCGCACCTCTTCGAGGACCCGCTGCCGCTCGGCCCGCGGGAGCACGGCGACGTGGCTGACCGACGCGATGCGGTCGACGACGCCCTCGGGCGTGATCGACTGCTCGTGACGGAAGGTCTCGGCATGGAACGGCCGGAACCCATCCCGCGGCCGAGGCGCCGAGTCATCCCCGTGCTCGTGGTCGCGCCACGGGGCGCGCTTCTCGACCCGGTCCATGATCGACCACACCTCGTTCACCCAGTCGGTCGAGCGGTCCCGCGCGTTCCAGATCATCCCGACCCGTCCGCGCGGGCGCAGCACGCGGGCGAATTCGCCGAAGGCCCGGTCGGCGTCGAACCAGTGGAACGCCTGGGCGACGGTGATCGCATCCAAGGACCGGGGCGCGATCGGGAGCGTCTCGGCCGCGGCAGCTGCCATCGGCACGCCAGGGACGGCGGTGACGAACCGTCGGCGCATCCCCTCGACGGGTTCTGCCGCGAGCACCGTCGCGCCGGACGGTGCGAGCAGTCGCGTGAACTTGCCGGTTCCGGCCGCGAGGTCGAGCACGATGCGGCGGGGCCCGAGCCCGAGGTTGTCGACCAGCCAGGCCACCGCGTCGGCCGGGTACGAGGGACGGACCCGTTCGTACACCTCGGCCTCGCGGCCGAAGCCTTCCTCGGCGACCTCGTGAACGGCCATCCCGCCATCTTCGCAGGCGGGTCCGTCACCTCGGTCCGGTTAGCGAGCAGTTCGGTGCGCCGCCAGGAACCGCAGCCGTGCCGCCCGGGCGTCCCAGGCGTAGACGATCGTCGTGCCGGCGAAGACGTCGTGGAGGGCCCGATGCTCGCGGCCGAGCAGGATCCCGATGAAGCCGAGCCCGAGGAGCAGGAACGAGATCGGAAACGTGATGACCCGAATCGCCACCCGGCCGGCGCCGACCCGTTCGCCGTCGCGGCGTACGAGCTCGAGGCCCATGATCGCCATCCCCAACGTCCGCCCCCACGCCGCCATCGGGCCCCAGAAGTACAGGAAGATCCACACGAGGAAGACGATCCCGCCGAGCAAGCCGCCGGCGTCGGAGGCGTCGTAGTTCTCGCCCGTCACCAGCTCGATCAGCCAGAAGAGACCCGCCGTCACGATCGAGAAGAGCGCCGAGACGAGGAAGGCGTCGATCACGTACGACACGAGGCGCGTGACCGGGCCCGCGTAGTGGCCGGTCAACCTCGGTTCGGGCTCGGGGGTCTTCGTCCTGGTCATCATGCGGCCACGAGACGGGCCGGCCCGCCTGATGCCGTGCCGCGCGGACGGCGCAGGACGCGGTCGACCCACCGGTTCATGAACTGATCGAGGCCGACGCCGGTGGACCGGGCCGCATCGAGCGTCCGGGTTGCGATGCTCGTCGTCGACTGCATGATCACCCGACCGATCTCGGTGCGGGCCACGAGGTCTTCGATGTCCACGCGGTCGACGACGGCGTTGATGTCCACTCGGTCGACGATCGCGTTCACGTCGATACGCTGGATCAACGCGTCGAGGTCGAGGCGCGCAGCCAACTGGTCGATGTCGACCTTCGCCAGCACCTCGTTGAGATCGACGCGGTCGATGAGTGCCTGCAGGTCGATCCGGTCGAGCACCGCTTGGACGTCGACTCGACGCAGCACGGCGTCGACGGGAACGATCCCGAGCATTCTGTCGATCGCCTTGGGATGGTGCTCGTCGGCCACGGGGCCCATTCTGTCCCCGCGGGCACCCGACCGCGGGTATCCCTTGGGTTAGTCGGGCTCGCCCAGGATCATGCCTGCCCCGACGGTGTTGTTCGTCGTCTCGTCGATCAGGATGAAGCTGCCGGTCGTGCGGTTCCGGCGGTACTCGTCGAAGAACAGCGGCGCGGTGGTTCGCAACGTGATCCGCCCGATCTCGTTGAGCTGGAGCGATTCGGAGTCCTCGTCGCGGTGCAGCTCGTTCACGTCGAGCCTGTAGAGCAGGTCGCGGACGAGCGCTCGCGCCGAACGCGTCGTGTGCTTGATTGCCAGCTTGGCGCCGGCGCGCAACTCCGATTGGTCCGTGAGCCAGCACACCATCGCGTCGAGCTCCTGGCCGACGCTCGCATGGTTGTGCGGTCGGCAGATCATGTCGCCCCGGCTCACGTCGACCTCGTCGTCGAGCGTCATCGTGACCGACATGGGCGGGAACGCCTCGTCGACCGGACCGTCGGCGGTGTCGATGGACCGGATCGTCGAGGTGAACCCGGAGGGCAGCACC
>DASYQJ010000131.1:0-1615 GCA_036005605.1 Acidimicrobiia bacterium | reverse complement strand
CTCTCCGGAGCGAGACCGGCTCCCGCTGACGCGCGTGAAGCGCCGCCTCGACCTCGTCCTGGGCGCCCTCTACGGAGACGCCCCGGCGATCCTGCCGAGCGATCCGCCGCCTCGACCGACGTGGCTGGCGCGTGTGATGAGGCGCGCGCCCGGCCACCTCTCGCCGCGAGTCGCCCACGCCGCGACAGACGGTGGCTCCGTCTGGCTGCCCCGAACCCTCGACGCCGACAGCGACGACGAGCAGGCCGCGATCACGACGTACCGGCTGCTCGCGCTCGAACAGGTCGCGCGCGCGCTGCGCGGCACGCCGGCCGCAGCACCGCGTGATCGGCTCGAGCGCGACCTCTACGCCCTCGTCGAGGCGGCAGCCGTGGATCGCACGCTCGCCGGTGAGCTCGGCGGCATCGTGCACGACTTGTGCGCGGCCCGGGCGCGGGCGCTGCGCGAGCGACCCTCGCTCGAGCGGCTGACGCCGCTGGAGCGCCGCGTCGAGCGGCTGGTGCAGGCGGTTCTCATGGCGAGTCCCGCCGCGCCGCCGCCCGAGATGCCGATCGCGGCGACGCCCGCGGAGTCTCGCCGGTGGGCGAGCGCGACCGCGGCTCGCCTGCGCCGCCAGGCCACTGCATACCGCGGCGTGGCCGTCGTCCCGCTCTGGGGACAGATCGTCGCCTCGGCGGCACCGGCGCGCCTTGATGGAGCGGCCGCCGAGGCCGAGCCGGCGACCCGGGGGCCCATCCGCCGCGCGTCGTTGCGCCAGCGGCCGCAGGTGCGAGAGGCCGCCGAGGGCGAGGACGACGAACGGCCTGGAACGTGGATGATCCGTCCCGACGAGCCGCTGGACGGCGTGGAGGACCCGATGGGCCTGCGGCGGCCCGTAGACGGCGACGAGGACGCGAAGGCGGCCGACCTCGCCGATTCGCTCTCGGAGCTGCCCGAGGCTCGCGTGGTGCGCACGCCGGGCCGCCCACGCGAGGTGCTCGACAGTGATGCCGCCTCGGTCGCCCGCGCACCGGCGTCGGCCGGAGCCGGCGACTGGTGCACCGGCATCGTCTACCCGGAGTGGGATCACCGGCTCGCCGCCTATCGCGAGCGCGGCGCCGTCGTCTGGCCCGCGCTCGCGCCGGGCGGCTCCGGAGCCTGGGTCGAGGACGTCCTGGCCCGGCACGGCGCCCTGGTGCGTCGCGTGCGGCATCGCTTCGAGGGGATCCGACCGCGCCGCCGCCGCGTGGACCGGCAGGACGACGGGCCTGATCTCGACCCGGCGGCGTACGTCGCGGCCTTCGCCGACTGGCGGGCCGGCCAGACGGTTGACGATCGCCTCTACGCGGCCACGCGACCCGCACGCCGTGACCTCGTCCTGGCGCTCCTCGTCGACGTCAGCGCCTCGACAGACGGGTGGATCGCGGGCGGGCGCCGCATCGTCGACGTCGAGAAGGAGTCGCTGATCGTCCTGCTCGAAGCGCTCGACGCTCTCGGCGATTGTCACGCCGCGCTGGCGTTCTCGGGCGAGGGCGCACGTGGCGTCCGGGTGTCGACGGTCAAGGATTTCGCCGAGCCGGTCGGTGCGGACGTCCGTCGCCGGGTCGCCGCGCTCGAGCCCGACGGCTACACCCGC
>DASYQJ010000130.1:0-2247 GCA_036005605.1 Acidimicrobiia bacterium | reverse complement strand
CTGACGGACCGGGGCTTCATCGCCTACGGCACGGCGAAGGGCGCGCTCTCGCACATGACCCGCCTCCTGGCGTTCGACCTCGCGCCCAAGGTGCGGGTCAACGCGATCGCAGTCGGCTCGGTGGCGACTTCGGCGCTCGAGATCGTGCTCACGAACGACGACCTGCGCACCGAGATGGTCGACAAGACACCGATGCGCCGCCTCGGCGAGACCGACGACATCGCCCTCGCCGCCCTCTACCTGGCGTCCCCGGCGAGCAGCTTCGTCACCGGCAAGATCCTCGAGGTCGACGGCGGCATCGAAGCTCCCAACCTCGACATGCACCTGCCGGATCTGTAGGTCTGCCGGCTAGGACGGTCGAGGAACCGTCGCGGGGACGGACGCCGGCTTCTTGTCGGCAAGGATCCCCAGGAACCCGCCCTTGACCAGCCACGAGATGCCGAATGCGACGACACAGATCGTCTCCAGCCAGAAGAACGCGTGCAACCACTCCGGCGGGTCGAGCCAGTTGGACACCGGCACCAACACCATCGCAACGATGATGATCACGCCACACGTCCTGTAGACGATGTTCCGGTGCTTCTTCGCGGCCGTCTTCGCACCGCCTGACCGGGGAAACAGGAAGAGCGCGAAGACGGCGAGCAGGGTGAACAACAGACCCGCGAAGGTCAGATGCACACGTCCCACTACCTGCTCGCTTTGTGTGGCGACGGACGCGTCACTCGTGGTCGGGAAGAAGGCGACGCCCAGCGCGGCCACGGTTGCGAGCGTGCTCAGCTTGTTGTCGAGGTTGAATCCCGGGAGCGGCTTGTAGTTGTAGGACAGGAAGAAGACCGCGAGCGCGCAGAGCGCGCCGACGAAGACGTCGCCCATGGGCGTGTGGTAGTAGGCGCTGATCGAGCTCTCGAGCTCGTCGCCGCTCAAGAGGCGGTTGCCGACGATGAGCACGAACGGCAACGCGACCGCGATGACCCCGACGATCTGCTGAAGGTGCGTGTAGGCGGCCGCCAGCGCGCTGTCGCCCGCGAGCTCTTGGGCCTCTTCGAGCTTGGTTTCCTTGAAACCCGGGTCGGCGGCGGCTTCAGCCGCGAGATGGAAGGCCTCCCCGCTCTTCTGCGCCAGCCGCCCCGCTTCTGAAGCCTGTCCCGGGTCAACACCCTCGACCATGCGCCCACCCCCCGCTCGGTCACCCGGAGGCAGAACGTACATCTCGGACCGTCAGCAACGACGGATGTGCAGGTCGGGGCCTTCGTTCGACACCGAATCGTTCGATATCTATCGTTTTGGCCATGGAAAAACCCGATGCCGAGCCGATCGGTCTCCTGCTGACCCGCACCGCCAAGGTGGTCAGCCGGGCCTTCGACCAAGCGCTGACGGAGGCGGGCGGCTCGCTCCCCACGTGGCTCGTGCTGGTCTCGCTCCAAGGACAGGCGCACGGCGCCCAACGAGAGGTTGCCGACGCAGTGGGCATCGAGGGCCCGACCTTGACGCATCACCTCAACCGCATGGAGGCGGCCGGCCTCGTCACCAGACGCCGTGATCCGGACAACCGGCGGGCACATCGAGTCGAGCTGACCGAGGACGGCGAAGCCGCGTTCCGCCGGCTGGCGCAGACCGTCGCGGCGTTCGACGCCCGACTGCGCGCCGGGATCGCCGACCGGGAACTCACCGCGCTCCGCGCCCAGCTCGACCGGCTCCGGACGAACGTCGCCGCTCTCCACCGCCCCGCGCCGTCATGAAGCTCGTGGTGCATCTCGCGGATTTCGGCTGGCCGGTCGAGGCCGACGAGCTGGCCCGCCTCCTCGGCGACGTCGGCGAGCTGACCGAGGCCGGCGGCTTCGACGGCATCGCGGTCGGCGACCACCTCTGGCAGCACCCGATCATGGGCGGGCCCGAAGGCGCGTGCCTCGAGGCATACACCACGCTCGGGTTCCTCGCCGCCCACACCGAGTCCGTCCGGCTCATGACGCTCGCCACGGGCGCCCACTTCCGGTACCCGGGCGTGCTGGCCAAGACGGTGACCACGCTGGATGTCCTCTCGGGGGGCCGGGCGTGGCTCGGGATCGGGAGCGGCCATTACCAGGAGGAGTGCGAAGGGCTCGGCGTGCCGTTCCCCCCGCTCGCCGAGCGGTACGAGCTGCTCGAGGACGCGCTCGAGGTGTGCTCGCGCATGTGGTCGGGCGAACATGGCGACGACCGCCCGTTCGACGGGCATCGCGTGCACGCGCAGCGGCTGCTCAACCTGCC
>DASYQJ010000129.1:0-4652 GCA_036005605.1 Acidimicrobiia bacterium | reverse complement strand
GAGTGGGTTTCCTCCCGTCGAAGCCAATTTCGCGAGTAATCGGGACTTTCGACCCTGCCCGCGATGCGAAGGACGTGTCATCGTCACCGATCGTGAGGCACTACACACCGACCGGCTCGAAGATCTCCGCCCTGAGCCGTGGCGGTGCGTGGCGCATGCCGGGGCACCGGCGCCTCCTCCAGAGGGATATGCAACACGGTGGAGTGATGAAGTCGCTTCTCGGCGGTGAGCTGGTGGCCCACTCGCTCAACTCGTCGGGTCAGGACCGGGGCGACTTCGCCTAGCAGCCGCCTGCTGGAAACCCTTCACCGATCGCGATCCCCGTGGAGTGACGGCGCCGGTCCTCGGCGCTTCACATTGCTGGTGCCCCCCGGGGCTCACGCTTTCGATCAGCTGCTCTTCGACGACCGTTCCGGCGCGCCCGCACCCCGCCGCAGCGCCGGGTGGTCGGGCGCCTCGCCCGGCTCGGCGACCCGGTTCGAGCCGACCGACCGGTCCCGACCGTCACGCTTGGCGGAGTAGAGCGCTGCATCGGCCGCCGCCACCAGGCGCTCGGCATCGCCGGCGTTCCCGGGCATCGCGCCCACCCCCGCACTCACCGTCACCGGCACCGCGGTCACGTCGCGGGCAACCGCAGCCCGCAGCCGCTCGGCGACCGCGAGGGCGTCGTCGCCCGTGCAGTCGGGCAGCAGCACGACGAACTCGTCGCCGCCGTAGCGGGCGGGGAGGTCACTCGCTTTGGTGTTGCCGACCATCGCCCGGGCGACCTCGCGGAGCACGGCATCGCCGGCCTGGTGGCCCACCGTGTCGTTCACGTCCTTGAAGTGGTCGACGTCGAGCACGACGAGCGCGAGGGGCGCCTTCCGTCGGTGCGAGCGCGCCACCTCGCGCTGGAGCGACTCCTCGAACAGCCGGCGATTGGCGAGGCCGGTGAGGCCGTCGCGGGTCGCGAGGTGCTCGATCTCGGAGAGCAGCGCGGCGTTGCGCAACGCAGCCGCGGTTTGGCTCGCCGACTGGGCCAGCGTCTCGACCGTGACGGCGGGGATCTGCGCCCGTGGACCGCGGCCCCACTCGGCGAGCACCACGCCGAGCGCCTCACCGTCGGCGACGAGCGGCACGATCGCGACGTTGCGCCCGAGCGGCAGCAGCTGGTCGAGCACCGGGTCTTCGTCGAGCGCCCGCACGAGCGTGGGCGCCTCGGCCCGCAAAAGCGGCTCGGGCAGGGGCCCGATCCCGGCCGGACTCGCGATCCGGGCAGTGCCGCCCTCAGTCGCCGTCGCTCCCTGCCACTGATCTCCATCGCGGACGAGGACCATCGCCCGGGGGAAGTCGAGGCGGTCCTGGGTGTGGTGGGCGAGCACGAACGCGACATCGTCGGCGGTGCGGACGTGCTCAAGCTCGAAACCGAGCTCGACGAGGGCGTGCAGCTCGGAGCGGCTGCGGCGCAACGCGCGCTCGTTGACGGACGAGCACACGGCGGCGCCGATCGCGAACAGCAGCAGGCCGAGTGACGTGAGCGCGGCGTCGCCGTAGCTGCCGGTCGTGCCGTCACCGAGCAGGCCGGCAGAGGAGGCGGCGTGACCGAGGAAGAGCAGGAGCGCGTACCAGACCGCGAGCTTGAGCCCGGTGCGGTACGACACGACGAGTGTCACCGCGGTGACGTCGAAGAACACGAGCGGCCGCACCCAGCTCTCGGCGCCACCGGTGAGCACGAGGGCGAGCGCGAGGAACAGGCCGTCCAGGAACAGCATCCACGACATCGTCGGGTGCGTCAGCGCCGGCGCCCGCCGCCGCACCAGCTCGACGCCGGCCGTGAGCACCAGGTAGGCCACGACCAGCGGCACCACCTCGCGGGGCTCGCCGTCCACGAACCCCAGAACGAAGACGACGGCGGCCAGGAACACCCGCAACCACTGGACGACGGCGAGACGGTCCGTCAGGCGGACGTGCTCGCCGGGACCGCCGATCACATT
This sequence comes from Acidimicrobiia bacterium, assembly GCA_036005605.1. Taxonomy (GTDB): domain Bacteria; phylum Actinomycetota; class Acidimicrobiia; order IMCC26256; family JACDBD01; genus JALZAA01. The sequence continues at coordinate 2,679 of DASYQJ010000129.1, read as the reverse complement.
CATCGGAAGCGGCAGAAGTCACCGGGGCGATCGGCCCGCCGCGGGTCGCGCCGGTCGATGCGGCCCTGGACGGCAAGGAACAGCAGCACCGCCGCGATCAGCACGAGGAGCGCGGTGGACGACCGCTCGGCGACCGTCCCCGTGGGCGCGGCCCGTTGCTCCGCGCCGCCGACGTCACCGGCCGGCGGCGCCGGAGGCGGCGCCTCATCGATCTGCGGCGGTGGAACCGCGTCGGGCACCGACGCAGGTGGCGAAAACAGCGCGACCGGCGCGGACGCGGCTCCAACGGATTGTGCGATCGCAGCCGCAAGCGGCACCAGTGGCGGCGCCCCCGCCAGCAGTTCGTCGGGCACAGGGGCGGGTGACGGCAACGCCGGCGCTGCCGCGGACGGCGGGGCAGCGGCCGGCACGGCGGCGGACGGGGCGACGACGGGCAGGTCGGCGACGGGCAGGTCGACCACGGGCAGGTCGACGACGGCAGTGGCAAGGGCAGACGGCACCTCTGCGACCTCGGTGACGGCGGGACCCGTAGCCGGCGCCGCGGTGCGCGCCGCCGGCGCCTCGGCGCCGCCCAGCGGCGCGGCTGGCTGCTCGGCGGGAGCGGCGGGCCCGTCGTCCCCTCGGCCCGGGAGGGCGCGGTCCAGGTTGTCGCGGACGTCGTCGACGAGTTCGGGTGGGCGATCATCGCGGCCGTGCTCCTGCCCCTGCTCGTCTGTCGACCCGCCCGCGAACGCGGGCGCGGCCAAGCCGAGCAAAGCGACGACCACAACGCCCAGGAGGACGGCCACCCTTTCCGCCCTCGCGCGAGCGCTCGGTCGTGAGGTGAAGAAGCCAGGACCGGTATGCACGAGACCCTCGTCGCGAATATCGGCTCACCGGGGTGCGAAACTTGAGCTCCTCGAGGGAGTGAGCCGTGCTGGCAGCGTTCTCTATAACCCCGCTCGGCGGGGATGATTCGGTCGGCGAGCTGGTCGCCGACGCGGTACGGATCGTACGCGAGAGCGGACTTCCGAACGAGACGAACGCGATGTTCACGAACATCGAGGGCGAGTGGGACGAGGTGATGGCCGTCATCCACCGCTGCGTGCAGGCGGTGGCGGCGCGGTCACCGAGAGTGAGCGTCGTGATCAAGGTGGACCACCGCCCTGGTGTCACCGGCGCGTTGCACAGCAAGGTGGAGACGATCGAGCGGGAGTTGGGCCGCGCCGGAGCCCGCGACGGCGACAAAGAGCAGGACTGAATGCACTTCGTGCAGTACTACCTGGACTGCCTGTCCCAGGCGTCGTACCTCGTCGGTGACGAGGGCACGGGCCGGGCGGTGGTCGTCGATCCGCGACGCGACGTGGAGATCTATCTCGACGACGCCGACGCCCACGGCCTGCGCATCGAGCGCGTGATCGAGACCCACATCCACGCCGACTTCCTCAGTGGGCACCTCGAGCTCGCAGCCAAGACCGGTGCCGCGATCTCGTACGGCGAAGGCGCAGACGTCGACTTCCCGATCGAGCCCCTGCGCGACGGCGAGGAGCTGCGCCTCGGGAAAGTGATGCTGCAGGTGCTGGCGACGCCGGGGCACACGCCCGAGTCGATCAGCGTCGTCGTGCGCGAGCGACCGGACGACGCGGTCCCGTACGGCGTGCTGACCGGCGACACCATGTTCATCGGCGACGTGGGCCGGCCCGATCTCCTGAGCGGGTCCGGCGTCGCACCCGGCGACCTCGCGCGCCGGCTGTACCGGTCCTTGCACGAGAAGCTGCTCGCGCTGCCGGACGCCACACGCGTGTTCCCCGCCCACGGTGCCGGGTCGGCGTGCGGCAAGAACCTCTCGACCGAGACGCAGTCGACGATCGGCGAGCAGCGCCGCACGAACTACGCCCTCCAACCGATGAGCGAAGCCGAGTTCGTCGGACTCGTCACGGAAGGGCAGCCGCTTCAACCCATGTACTTCTCGTTCGACGCGCAACGCAACCGGCAGGCGCACGAGCTGCTCGACGAGGAGGAGGTGCCGGCACCACTCACGCCGGCAGAGCTCATCGCGCGACGCGACGCCGGCACGGCCGTCCTCGACACACGGGACCCACTCGACTTCGCCGCCGGCCACCTGCGGGGATCGGTCAACGTCGGGCTGCACGGACGCTTCGCCGAGTTCTGCGGCGACGTGCTCGCGCCCGACCGGCCCGTCGTGCTCGTCAGCGAACCCGGCACCGGGCTCGAGGCGAAGGTGCGGCTCAGCCGTATCGGCTTCGACCGGATCGAGGGCGCACTCGCCGACCCGGTGCGCGCGCTCCTCGAGCACCCGGAGGTCGTCGAGCCCAGCTCGCGCCTCACCGTGGGCGAGCTCGAGGACCGTGACAGCCAAGTGGAAGCACTCCAGGTCGTCGACGTGCGCAACCCGGGTGAGACCGCGCTCGGCGTGATCTCCGGCGCCGCGACCCTGCCGCTCCCGCAGCTCACGGCACGGATGAGCGAGCTGGACCCGGCGCGCCCTACCGTCGTGTACTGCGCGAGCGGATACCGCTCGTCGATCGGTGCCAGCGTGCTCGCCGCCGCCGGCTTCGACGACGTGTCCGACCTGCTCGGTGGGTACGACGCATGGAAGGCGCAGCACCAGACCGGGCGGGAGAAGGAGCCGACGGCATGACACCGGCCGACGTGGACCACATCGACCCGGTCGAGAGC